>NZ_JAQMYQ010000023.1:0-90134 GCF_028369275.1 Mitsuaria sp. RG | reverse complement strand
CGCGCACTTAGAAGCCGATCAAGATCAAGATCAACAGACATGAACCAACTATTGGACCACTGGCAGTGTAGTTAAGTTATAAGCTCCCGGCGACCAGCCGAATCCCACAGGGATAACCGAACCCCTCAAAGCCCAGCGCTAATTTACTGTTGATCGTTGTAATGAAACTTCGGCATCTCCCAATGAAACCGAATCGCCAACAACCGCACCAGAAAACCACCAAACAGTGTCAACAACATGGCCTGTTCCGCCGGAACTTTGAAGTAAACACACCCCAGGTAGAACCAGGCCGCCGCAAACGAAACACTGGCATACAGCTCACGCCGAAACACCAACGGAATATCGTTGCAGAAGATATCCCGCAGGATGCCACCAAACACCCCGGTGATTACCCCGCTGATCGAAGCGACCAGGAACCCCTGCCCCATTTCCAGAGCAGTCATGCAACCAATCAGGGTGAACGCCACAAGCCCCAGGGCGTCGAGCACCAGGAACAGCGACCGCAGGTGGCGCATCAAGGGCGCGATGAAGATGGTCAGCAGCGCCGCGAAACTGGTCAGCACCAGGTACTCCGGATGCTTCACCCAGGTCAGCGGGTAATGCCCGAGCAGCACGTCGCGCACCGAGCCGCCACCGAGCGCGGTAACGCAGGCGATCAGCACCACGCCGAACCAGTCCATGCCGCGACGGCCGGCGGACAGGGCGCCAGTCATGGCTTCGGCGGTGATGGCGATGAGGTAGAGCATCAGCAACATGGTGCAGGTCCGTGCGGGAAAGGCGCGCAGTCTACCCAGTCGCGCGGGGCACCAAAAGGGGGCGCGCCGCCGATCGTCGGCGCACGGCAAGGTCAGACCTTGATGAAGTGCTCGCGATAGTGGCGCAGCTCACCGATCGACTCGCGGATGTCATCCAGCGCCAGGTGGGTGCTGCCCTTCTTGAAGCTGTCGCGCACATCCGGCGCCCAGCGTGCGGCCAGCTCCTTGAGCGTGGAGACATCGAGGTTGCGATAGTGGAAGTAGTTTTCCAGTTCACGCATGTGGCGATAGAGAAAACGGCGGTCCTGGCAGATGCTGTTGCCACAGATCGGCGACTTGCCCTTCGGCACCCACTGCTCGAGGAAAGCTATGGTCTGCGCCTCGGCCTGCGCCATGCTCACCTTGCTCTCGCGCACACGCTGGGTCAGGCCCGAGGCGCCGTGGGTGCGGGTGTTCCACTCGTCCATGCGCGCCAGCACCTCATCGCTGTGATGAATGGCGATCACCGGGCCTTCGGCCAGGGTGTTCAGCTCGCTGTCGGTGACGATGGTGGCCATCTCGATGATGACGTCGTTGTCCGGATCCAGGCCGGTCATCTCCAGATCGATCCAGATCAGGTTCTGTGGGTTCTGCATGAAAAGGCTCCTCGAATAGCCCGTCATATTAGCCTAGCAGGGCGGCTCGTGGGCACGCCGTGCTAAACTGCCCGCCGTTTTCTTTCTGCCCCGCCGACACGGAACCCTCATGGCCAAACGCCAGCTCAACCGCCGCCAGAACTGGCGCATCGAAAAGATCCAGGGCGAGCGCGCCGCCCGCGCCGCCAAACGCGAGCAGCACGTGCTGCAGGAGCTGGAAGGTGGCGACCTGGGGCCTGAGCAGCTTGGCCTGGTGATCGCCCACTTCGGCGTGCAGGTCGAGGTCGAGGCCCAGGACGGCGAGGCCGCCGGCCAGGTCTTCCGCTGCCACCTGCGGGCCAACCTGCCGGCGTTGGTCACCGGCGACCGCGTGGTCTGGCGCGCCGGCAACCAGGGGATCGGCGTGATCGTCGCGCAGATGCCGCGCAGCACCGAGCTGTGCCGACCGAACAACCACGGCCAGCTCAAGCCGGTAGCGGCCAACGTCGACCTGATCGTCATCGTCTTCGCCCCGGCGCCCGAGCCGCACCCCAACCTGATCGACCGCTACCTGGTGGCCGCCGAGCATGCCGGCATCCGCCCGCTGCTGCTGCTGAACAAGGCCGATTTGATCAATGACGAGAACGGTCCGACCCTCCACGCGATGCTCGAGGTCTACCGTGGCCTGGGCTATCCGCTGCTGGAGGTCTCGGCCCACCACGGCGATGGCATGCAGCGCCTGCAGGAGACCCTCGACGGCCATATCAGCGTGTTCGTCGGTCAATCCGGTGTGGGCAAGTCCTCGCTGGTCAACAGCCTGCTGCCCGCCGCCGACACGCGCGTTGGCGACCTGTCGGAGTGGTCCGGCCAGGGTACCCATACCACCACCACGGCACGGCTGTACCACTTCCCCAACGGCGGTGACCTGATCGACTCGCCGGGCATCCGCGAGTTCGGCCTGATGCACGTCAGCCGCGACGACGTGGAGGATGGTTTCATCGAATTCCGCGAACTGATCGGCCACTGTCGCTTTCGCGACTGCAAGCATGATCGCGAGCCCGGTTGTGCCCTGCTCAAGGCGTTGGAGGACGGCAGCGTCACCCAGCAGCGGATGAACAGCTACCGCTCGATCATCGCCAGCCTGCCGGAAGACACCTACTGATTGGGCAGGTTTGCCTACCTAGACTGTAGGAAATATTACCGCGCTAGGTAGGACCGCTCCGGTTTCGCGGTCACCTATTGTCCCTACCCCTGCTTTCCCTGATCGTCATGACTTGTCGTCGGTATTGATCAGGGAGGGCAACAAGGATGCCGGTATTCATCAGTTACCGCCGGGATGAACGGCTCGATGCCTTCATCCTCAATGAACGCCTGCTGCTCGAAGGCATTCCCACCCAACTGGTGCCCTTCGACAGTGAAGGGCAAACCCTGGACGACCTGCATGGCGGCTTCTGCCAGCACATGGCCGATGCCACCCACTGGATCGGCGTGCTGTCCGAGCACACCGTCGACGACTGGTGGACGGCCTGGTTGCTGGGCGCTGCAGCCATGGCCAATCGCCGGGTGAGTTTCTATCACGCAGGTACCGGCGAGCTGCCGGAGTGCCTTGGCAGGTGGCCGGCAATGCGCGAGCGGGAGCATATCGAGCTGTTCGTGCGGGCCTACCATGACGAGCAGACCTTTGGCCGCGCCATGGCCTCGATGACCGGGCGCGGGAACCTGTCGGACAGGGACAACGCGGATTTCTTCCACGCAGACCTCAAGGCCAAGATCCGGCGGGGTTTCTGAATGCAGCCGGACAGGCTTGTGGGAGCAACTGTCTTGCACTGCCTGCGTTTGACTCATCGCGGGGCAAGCCCACTCCCACGCTGAACGTGATGCTGGCAATGAAAAAGGGCCGCGATGCGGCCCCTTCATTTACTGGTCCTTGGCCTCGTCCATCTTCAACACGCCATCCTCGAAGATGTTCAGCTTCTGGCGCAGCTCACGCGGCTGCATCGGCGCATCGCCCGGTGCCGGGGTGGCACCAGGTGCGGCGTCCGCAGGCGGCGTTGCAGTGGCCGGTGGAGCAGCCTCCGGCGTACCCTGCTCACCCTCGATATCGCGCTGGGCCTTCTTGGTCAGGACGATGATATCGATGCGGCGGTTTACCGGGTTGAACGGATTGGCCCGGTCGAACAGCGACGACGAGGCATAGCCGACCACCCGCGCCACCTGCTCATCCGGATAGCCGCCAGCAACCAGGGCACGACGCGCGGCGTTGGCGCGGTTGGCCGACAGTTCCCAGTTGCCGAAGTCGCCGGTGCCGGAATACGGCTTGGCGTCGGTGTGGCCACTGATGCTGATCTTGTTCGGCACCGCCTTGATGGTGTCGGCCATGGCCAGCAGGATGTCCTCGAAATACGGCTGCAACCGCGCGCTGCCGAGGTCGAACATCGGCCGGTTCTCGGCGTCCATGATCTGGATGCGCAGGCCGTCCTGGGTGATCTCGAACAGGATCTGGTCCTTGAACTTCTGCAACTGCGGGTTTTCCTCGACCTTGTTCTGCAGCTCCTGCAGCAGCAGCTCGAGACGCTCGCGCTCGACCTGCTCGGCCATGGTCTCGACCTGGTCCTTGTCCAGCTGGATGCTGGTGTCAGGCGTCGGCTCCGACTTGGTTTCCGGGTTGATGGTCTTTTCCGGCGCCAGTTGCGGCGAGCCGCCCAGGTCAATGATGTAGGGCGTGCCGCTCTCGGAGAAGCCAATCGGATCCTTGAAGTAACCGGCGATGGCGATCTTCTGCTCGGGCGTGGCCGTCGACAGCAGCCAGAGCACCAGGAAGAACGCCATCATCGCCGTGGCGAAGTCGGCGAAGGCGATTTTCCAGGCGCCGCCGTGATGGCCGTCGCCAAAGCGCTTGACGCGCTTGACGATGATGGGCTGATTGTTCTCCATGGCTTAGCGACCGCGTACTGCTTGTTCCAGCTCGGCAAAGCTCGGGCGGTGCGCCGGGTACAGCACCTTGCGACCGAACTCGACCGCCAGCGACGGCGGCATGCCGGAGGCCGAGGCCACCAGCGAGGCCTTGATCGCCTCGTAGACGTTCAGTTCCTCTTTCGCATCGTGGCGCAGGGCGTTGGCCAGCGGGCCGAAGAAGCCGTAGGCGGCGAGAATACCGAAGAAGGTACCGACCAGCGCCGCGCCCACGTGCAGGCCGATGGACTTCTGGTCGCCATCACCCAGCGAGGCCATGGTCACCACGATACCCAGTACCGCCGCGACGATACCGAAGCCGGGCATGCCGTCGGCGATGCCGGTCACCGCGTGGGACGGGTGCTCCAGCTCCTCCTTCATGCTCAGCAGCTCCATGTCGAACAGGCCTTCGAGCTCATGGGGCGCCATGTTGCCGGTGGACATGATCCGCAGGTAATCGCAGATGAACGCGGTCATGCGCTCATCACCCAGCACGGCCGGATACTTGGCGAAGATCGGGCTGGCCGCGGCGTCCTCGATGTCGCCCTCGATCGCCATCATGCCTTCACGACGGCTCTTGTTGAGGATCTCGTACACCAGGCCCAGCACCTCGAGGTAGAAGGTGTGGGTGAAGCGGGTGCCGAACATCTTCAGCGACTTCTTGATTACATGCATGGTCATGTAACCAGGGTTGGCCTGGAGGAACGCACCAAAGGCCGCGCCGCCGATGATCAGCACTTCGAACGGCTGGATCAGTGCCGCGATCTTGCCGTGGGAAAGCACGTAGCCGCCGAGCACGCTCGCGAATACGACGATGATGCCGATAATTTTAGCCATAAGTTGGAAGCACTTGCTGTCGTGGTCAGGGTAGGGAACGGAAGCTTGAAAACTCTTCTTCTACTTATCGGCAGAACTGCGCCAGACTATAGCCACTCATTGCGAAAAGCCAGTTCGGACTGATGTCAATATGCCAATTGAAACCAAGGTGCCAACTCAGGTCCCGACGAGCCTGGAGGGCTGGATAAAGCTGCTCGACGGGGTCCGCGTGCCGGTCCCGAAAGAGAGCCATGACCGCGTTCTGCAGGCCATCAACGACAGTCGCCGCTCCCTGCGCGACATAGCCGAACTGATGCAGGACAGCCCCGCGCTGGTGCTGTGCGTGATGCGCGAGGCCAACCATTCGGCCAATGCCAGCCAGGCCGAGCCAGCTGAAAGTCTGGAAATTGCCCTCAACCGCCTGGGCCTGGCCCGTATCAGCCAACTGCTGGCACGCTTGCCAGCGGTGCCCGGCGACGACATTCCACCGGTACTGCGCCAGTTCCTGCTGATCAGCCAGCATGCCACCCAGCAGGCCAATGGCCTGTTCGCCAGCCGCCTGGCACGGCTGTGGCAGGAGATCCACTGGGGCAGCCTGCTGTTCCTCTCGCCGCTGTGGCCCCTGGCCCTGGCCTACCCCAAGCTGCTCGACACCTGGGAACTGCGGGTGATCCACAAGGGCGAGGACGCTGCCGTGGTCGAGCGGGAGCTGTTCGGGGTGCGCCTGATGCAGCTGTGCCGAAGCCTGGCCGAACACTGGCGCCTGCCCGAATGGGTCATCCAGGGCTACCGCCTGCTGCTCGAAGAACGCGAGCAGCTCGCCCAGGTGCTGAACATCGCCCGCGAGCAGGACCCGCTGGTCCAGCAGCAGCGCCTGGACGACGAACCGGCCCTGCGCCGCTGGTTCAACCAGCCCCCTAACACCGTGCTGCTGGCCAACGGCCTGGCCCTGGCCGCCCAGGTCGGCTGGGACAACCCGCACCTGCTGCGCTGGCAACTGCTCACCGCGCTGTATCTGCAGACCACCCTGGACGATGTCCAGCAGCAGGTCCACCAACAGGCTGCGGCCAGTGCCCGCCATCACGCCCGGCATGCGCTTTTCCACCCGGCCGAGGCGCTGATCTGGCCCTGGCACCAGCGCCGGCCGCACCCGGACATGCTCACGCCGCCACCGCCCAGCACCGAGGACCTCGGCCGCTGGCGTGCGCTGTGCCAGGAACTGCTGGCCCAGCCCAGCCCGTTCAGCAACGCCGTGCACCTGGCCACCCAGGCCCGCGATGCCCTGCTGGCCTGTGGCATGCAGCGCATCATGCTGCTGAGCCTGGACAAGGCCACCGACTATCTGCGCGTGCAGCAGACCGCCGGCCTGCCGCGAGAGGCCGCCGCCATGGCGTTGCCCGTCGCGCAGAACAAATTGTTGCAAAAGTTGATGGCAAAAGCCGGCCAACTGCGCCTGACGCCCGACAACCATGGCCAGTTCAGCGCCCTGCTGCCGGCACCGCTACGCGCCTTCTTTCGCGGCGAGCACCTGTTGCTGCGCTCGCTGGCGGTGGGCGACCAGGTGCTGATGCTGGCGGTGGCCGACCAGGACGGCAAGCCACTGGCCGATGTCAGCGTGCAGGCGTTCGGCAAGACCGCGCAATGCGTTGAACGCGCCCTCGCCGTGTTTGCCACCCGCAATGCCTGACCCTTGCGCTACAATCGCCCCTCTTTCCACCCTGGAGAACGTGGATGACTGACTTTTCCGGCCTGCCCCTGGTGATCGAAGCCGAGGACCTGTTGCCGCGTCTGGATTCGCCGCGGCTGATCCTGGTCGACCTGACCAGCGCCAACCGCTATGGCAGCGGGCATATCCCCGGAGCCCGCTTCGTCGACCCGAAACGCACCCAGCTGGGCCAGCCCCCGGCCCCCGGCCTGCTGCCGGCCCGGGCCGACCTGGAAAAGCTGTTCGGTGAACTCGGCCACCGCCACGATGCGGTCTACGTGGTCTACGACGACGAGGGCGGCGGCTGGGCCGGGCGCTTCATCTGGCTGCTCGACGTCATCGGCCACAAGGGTTACCACTACCTGAACGGTGGCATCCAGGCCTGGCCGGCGGACAAGCTGTCCACCGAAACGCCCGAAGTCGCCGGCGGCCCGGTGAGTCTGCACCTGCATGGCGAACCCACCGCCACCCGCGAGTACCTGCAGAGCCGCCTGGGCGCCGCCGACCTGGTCATCTGGGACGCCCGCGGGCCACTGGAATACAGTGGCGAAAAGGTGCTGGCGGCTAAAGGCGGACACATTCCCGGCGCGGTCAACTTCGAGTGGACCGCCGGCATGGATCTCAACGACCACCTGCGCATCCGCAAGGACATCGCCGAAGTCCTGCAAAACCTGGGGATCACCCCCGACAAGGAAGTGATCACCCACTGCCAGACCCACCACCGCTCCGGTTTCACCTACCTCGTGGCCAAGGCCCTCGGCTATCCACGGGTAAAGGGCTATGCCGGTTCCTGGGGCGAATGGGGCAACCACCCCGACACGCCCGTCGAAGTTTAAGGACGCTCAATGAAATCCCGCTTGTTCATCATCAGCCAGTACCTGCTGCCGCACCACCTGCTGTCGCGGCTGGCCGGCTGCGTCGCCGAGTGCCGCGCGCGCTGGTTCAAGAACGCCTTCACCGCCTGGTTCGCCAAGCGCTACCAGGTGAACATGTCCGAGGCACTGGTCGAAGACCTCAGCGCCTACGAGCACTTCAACGCCTTCTTCACCCGCGCCCTCAAGCCCGGTGCCCGCCCGCTGGACGAAACCCCCGGCGCGATCCTCTGCCCAGCCGATGGCGCCGTCAGCCAGCTCGGCCCGATCGAGCACGGCCGCATCTTCCAGGCCAAGGGCCACGGCTACAGTGCCCTGGAGCTGCTGGGCGGCGATCCGGCCCTGGCCGCGCCGTTCATGGGCGGCGAATTCGCCACCATCTACCTGTCGCCCAAGGACTACCACCGCGTGCACATGCCGCTGGCCGGCACCCTGCGCGAGATGGTCTATGTGCCGGGTCGGCTGTTCTCGGTCAACCAGACCACCGCGGAAAACGTGCCTGAGCTGTTCGCCCGCAACGAGCGCGTGGTCTGCCTGTTCGACACCGAGCGCGGGCCGATGGCCGTGGTGCTGGTCGGCGCGATGATCGTTGCCTCGATCGAGACCGTCTGGGCCGGCCTGGTCACGCCGCCGAAGCGCGAGCTGAAGACCTTCCGCTACGACGAAGCCAGCCGTGCGCCGATCCATCTGGAAAAAGGTGCCGAACTGGGCCGCTTCAAGCTGGGCTCCACCGCCATCGTGCTGTTCGGGCCGGAGCAGGTGAAGTGGGCCGAGAGTCTGGGTGCGGGTTCTGCAGTGCGCATGGGTGAGCTGCTGGCGCAGCCGAACCAGGCCTGATCATCCGGTAAGCAAAAGGCCCTGCATGATGCAAATCATGCAGGGCCTTTTTATTGGGGCTGCGTTGCAGCCCTTCGCGGCACAAGGCCGCTCCTACAGGGTATTGCGGCTCTCTGTAGGAGCGGCCTTGTGCCGCGAAAGGGCCGCAACGCGGCCCCGGCTCAAGATCAACCGCGCGCTTCGCGATCGCGCACGCCCAGCAGGTACAGTAC
The DNA here is from genome assembly GCF_028369275.1 of Mitsuaria sp. RG. Classification (NCBI taxonomy): domain Bacteria; kingdom Pseudomonadati; phylum Pseudomonadota; class Betaproteobacteria; order Burkholderiales; family Sphaerotilaceae; genus Roseateles; species Mitsuaria sp. RG. Next base: position 81,371 of record NZ_JAQMYQ010000023.1, on the reverse strand, counting down.
GCCATCCAGCCCCAGGGTCGAGATCGCCTGCTTGGCCGACTGACGCACCAGCGGCTTGGCGCGGAAGGCCACGCCCAGGCCGGCCAGGGACAGCATCGGCAGGTCGTTGGCGCCATCGCCAACAGCGATGGTCTGCTCGAGCTGCAGGCCTTCCTCGCTGGCCAGCTGCTGCAGCAATTCGGCCTTGCGCTGGGCATCGACGATCGGCTCGACGGCCACGCCGGTCACCTTGCCGTCGACCACCTCCAGTTCATTGGCGAACACGTAGTCGATGCCCAGGCGCGCCTGCACCTGCTTGGCAAAGTAGGTAAAGCCGCCAGAGAGGATGGCGGTCTTGTAGCCCAGGCGCTTGAGCTCGGCGAACAGGTGCTCGGCACCCTCGGTCAGGCGCAGCGAGGCGCCGATCTGGTCGAGCACACCCACGTCCAGGCCCTTGAGCAGCGCCATGCGCTCCTTGAAGCTGGCGCGAAAATCCAGCTCGCCACGCATGGCGCGCTCGGTGATCGCCGCCACCTGCTCGCCGACGCCAGCGGCCTTGGCCAGCTCGTCAATCACCTCGGCCTCGATCAGGGTCGAGTCCATGTCGAACACCGCCAGGCGGCGGTTGCGACGGAACAGGTCATCGCGCTGGAAGGCGATGTCGACGTTGAGTTCTTCGGACAACGCAAAGAAATCGGCGCGCAGGGCCTGGGCATCGCTGGCCTCGCCGCGCACGGAGATTTCCAGCGCGGACTTGCCCTTGTCGGTCGGGGCGTCCAGCGCCACGCGGGCGGACAGCCGCTCGATGCGCTCGATGGTCAGGCCATACTGGCTGATGATCGCGCTGACCCGCTGCAACTGCTGCGGGGTCACCCGGCGGCTGAGCAGGGTAACGATATGGCGCGCCTCGCCCTGGCTGTCGGCCCAGTGCTGGTAGTCGGCCTCGGAAATGGGGGTGTAGCGGGCCTGCAGGTCCAGTTCGTGAGCCTTGGACTGCACGCTCTGCAGCAGCGCGGTGGCCACTTCGTTGTCGGGGATGTCGACCAAGATGCCGAACGACAATGTGCCGTGCATGACCGCCAGGCCTATGTCGAGAATGTTCACACCGCCCTGGAGCAGGACGCCGGTGATGGCCGCAGTGAGACCTGGACGGTCTTCACCAGTGATGTTGATCAGGACGATTTCGCGCAAGACCGGGGCTCCAACTCGATGAAAAATGCGCATTCTACCGATTTTCCATGACCATCGGGCGCCAACGATACTTTGCCGACAAAACACGTATCGCTATACTGCGCAGCAACTTTCTCGCCATAAAGAGCCGAGCTCTGTGAACCGGCCCACGCCCGTAAAACCCGACAACTTCTTCCTGATGATCTACCGAGCCCTGAGCCAGCGCCGAATTCCACTGGCCCTGCGCATTGCCAGCCATAACATCTTCCTGGTGGCCCTGGCCCTGGTGATCTACGCCTGCGTGATGGGCCTGCAGTTCAAGCAGGCCATGCACGAGCAGGCCGATGCCGTCGGCCAGAGCCTGACCACCCAGACAGCCACCTCGGCCACCGAGCTGCTGGTGTCCAACGACATCCTCAGCCTCAACGTGCTGCTGGGCAACCTGGTGAAGAACCCGCTGGTGGCCCATGCGGCCATCTATAGCGTGGACAACCGCATCCTCGCCGAGGCCGGCCAGCGCCCGCGCAACAGCCTGCTGGGCGAAACCGAAGGGGTCTACCAGACCAAGATCACCTTCCAGGACGTCACGGCCGGCCAGTTGCGCATCAGCCTGGACATGAGCCAGTTCCAGCAGCCGATGCTGATCAGCCTGCAGAGCATGGGCATCCTCGCCGCGATCCTGCTGGCCCTGGCCCTGACCCTCAGCCTGCGCCTGGGCCGCTTCATCTCGACCCCGCTGCTGCAGCTGCGCGTCTGGTTGCGCGACCCGCACCCCTACACGCCGGGCACCGACCGCCAGGACGAGATTGGCGACCTGGCGCGCCAGCTGCACGCCCGCCTCGCCCCACCGCCGCCACCGGAGCCGGAGGAAGAAGACGAGGAAGACGATTTCGACGACGCGCCAGCTGCCAAGGTCGCTCCACGGGCGAAAGCGGCGGTACAGACTGTCGATCACGACGAGGACGACGACGCCTTCGCCGATCTGATGGATGAGCAAAGCGCCCCGGCCAAGCCTGTCATCGTCGAGTCCGACGAGCCGCAGTTCAGTGCCGTGCTGGCCGTGCAGCTGGGCTCCCAGGAGCAACTGCGCCGCCTGCCACGCACCCGCCTGACCGAATTGCTCGAACGCTACCGCGACTGCCTGGAGCAGGCCGCTTCGCTGTACGAAGGGGAAGTCCACACCCTGAATGACGGCAGCACCCTGCTGTTGTTCCACAGCCGCGATTGCGGCGAGGACTACCTGACCAACGCCATCTGCTGTGGCGAGCTGCTGCGCGCCCTGGGCCATGCCCTGCAGATCGAGGTGGCTGACAGCGGCATCACCCTGCAACTGCAACTGGGCCTGGTACTGGCCGACGACCTGCAAGGCATGGATCAGGTCGATCTGTTGATGACCGAGCAGGCCCAGGATGCCCTGGCCCTGTCGCAGCACAGCCGCAACCTGCTGCTGGTGGAACGCCGCATCAGCGATGACGCCCTGGTGCGCCAGCGTGCGCGTATTAGGCCGATCGCAAGCCCCGAGGGCGCCTGCTGCGTCGAGCGCCTGATGGAGCCTTACCCGTCGATGCTGGAACGCCAGCTGGCACGGATGCACGAGCGCCGCGCCTGAGAGTTCTCGCGATCCCTGTAGGAGCGGCCTCGTGCCGCGAAAGGGCTGCGTAGCAGCCCCAGGATCTCAGTGTTGATGCGAAGATTGTCGGGGCCGCTCTGCGGCCCTTTCGCGGCACTAGGCCGCTCCTACAGGTCATCGTGCACAAAAAAGCCCGCATCGCTGCGGGCTTTTTTGTGTCTGCGGATATCAGAAGCGGAACACTTCCATATCGGTACGAATCGGCGAAGCCATCGGGATCTTCGGCTTCTCCGGCTCTTTCTTCACCTGCACCGGGGCCGCCTGCTTGCGGGGCGTCTCCTCGGCGATGGCCGGCTGGTTGGCCAGTGGCTTGACTGCGCTGCTCAGCTGTTCGGCCAGCTTCTGCAGCAATTGCCCCTGGGCCTGGACCTGCGCCGACTCGGTGCCCGCATGGGGCTGCTCGAGGTGGACGATGCGGTTGTCACGCACCTGGCCCCGGCGGTCCAGCACGCGCCACTGGGCATCCAGGATCGCCGGCTGGTTCTTGCCCGAATCCAGGCGGGTGATCGACAGCAGCACCTGCACGTCCGGCGTGAAGCCGGCGCTTGCCGGCGCCAGCACCACGCGCTGGCTGTCCAGGCGCCAGGCCAGCTGGCGCACCAGCAACTGGTCGATATCCGACGAAAGGCTACCGGCCCAGCGGCCATCGGTGGCCGCTGTCAGGCTGCCGTCGGCCTGACGCTGGAGAAAGGTCTCGCGTTGCAGGTAGTCGGCCACCGATACCGGGCCGAGCACCACCGCCATGCCCGCCGCCTGGGTCGGCTGGCCGGGTTCACCACTGTCGAGCTGATACAGGGCAACCGGCTGATGCATGCTGCATCCGCTCAGGCCCAGCAAACCAGTCATCAGCAGCGCAAATGGAAGGCGCGGAAATTTCATTCATCCCATCCAGGCGGCCGTCACCAGACTGACCGCAGTGATACTCATGTAGATTCATCCTGGCACTCGGCCACGCCGGCGCCACGCGGGCACTATCATCCGCGAAATAGCCACCAGACTCCAGCATTTCCGCCTGAAGCGGCGCCGAAAGCGCCGCAGCAGACGGCCCATCCACTCAGGCCGGGGTTTCCACCATCAGCCCGTCGACGCGCTGGAAGCCACGTGGCAATTTGCTACCACGGCGACCACGCTCACCCTTGTAATGCTCGAGGTCATCCGGCTTCAGGGAAAGGGTACGCTTGCCAGCCTGCAATACAAGGGTCGAGCCCTCGCTGATCACCGCCAGGTCGGTCACGTACTCCTCGCGGCTGGCTACCCGGTCGCCCGGCACGCCGATGATCTTGTTGCCCTTGCCCTTGCCCAGCTGCGGCAGGTCGGCGACCTTGAACACCAGCAAACGGCCTTCGGTGGTCACCGCGGCCAGCCAGTCCTGCTCGCGGTTGGCCACCGGGCGCGGGGTCATCACCTTGGCGCCGTTGGGCAGGCTGAGCAGGCCCTTGCCGGCCTTGTTCTTGGCCTGCAGATCCTCACCCTTGACCACGAAACCGTAGCCAGCGTCGGAGGCCGCCACGTACAGAGCGTCATCTTCAGGCAACAACACACACTCGAAGGTGGCGCCTGGTGGTGGGGTCAGGCGACCGGTCAGCGGCTCGCCCTGGCCACGAGCCGACGGCAGGCTGTGGGCGGCCAGTGAGTAGCTGCGGCCGGTGGAGTCGATGAGCACGGCGAATTGGTTGGAGCGTCCGGCAGCGGCAGCCTTGAAGCCGTCCCCCGCCTTGTACGAAAGCCCCGTGGCGTCGATGTCATGGCCCTTGGCGCAACGCACCCAGCCCTTCTCCGACAGCACCACGGTGACCGGCTCGGTCGGCATCAGCTCGTTTTCCGACAGAGCCTTGGCCTCGGCGCGCTCGACGATCGGCGAGCGGCGGTCGTCGCCATAGGTTTCGGCGTCTTCGAGCAGTTCGCTGCGCACCAGCTTGCGCAGCTTGGCATCGCTGCCCAGCAGGGTAGTCAGGCGCTTCTGTTCCTTGAGCAACTCGTCCTGCTCGCCACGGATCTTCATCTCTTCCAGACGGGCCAGCTGGCGCAGGCGGGTCTCGAGGATGTAGTCGGCCTGGATCTCGGTCAGGCCGAAACGGGCGATCAGGGCCTGCTTGGGGTGCTCCTCGGTGCGGATGATGTGGATCACTTCATCCAGGTTGAGGAACGCGGTGAGCAAGCCTTCCAACAGGTGCAGGCGCTTCTCGACCTTGTCCAGACGGTGCTGCAGGCGGCGACGAACGGTACCGATCCGGTACTCCAGCCACTCCAGCAGCAGCGCGCGCAGGTTCTTCAGCTGCGGACGGCCGTCGAGGCCGATGATATTGACGTTGACCCGGTAGGTGCTCTCGAGATCAGTGGTGGCGAACAGGTGCTGCATCAGTTCGGCGGCATCGACGCGGTTCGAACGCGGGATGATGACGATGCGGCAGGGGTTCTCGTGGTCCGACTCGTCGCGCAGGTCGGCGACCATCGGCAGCTTCTTGGCCTGCATCTGCGCGGCGATCTGCTCCAGCACCTTGGCCCCGGAGACCTGGTGCGGCAGCGCGGTGACGACGATGTCGCCATCCTCGATGCGGTACACCGCGCGCATGCGGATCGAGCCCTTGCCACTCTCGTACATCTTCAGGATATCGGCACGCGGGGTGACGATCTCGGCCTCGGTCGGGTAGTCCGGGCCCTGGATGTGCTCGCACAGCTGCTCGAGGGTGGCCTTGGGCTCGTCGAGCAGGCGCACGCAGGCGCTGGCCACTTCGCGCAGGTTGTGCGGCGGCACGTCGGTGGCCATGCCCACGGCAATGCCGGTGGTGCCGTTGAGCAGGATGTTCGGCAGCCGCGCCGGCAGCACCGCCGGCTCCTGCAGGGTACCGTCGAAGTTCGGCACCCAGTCGACGGTGCCCTGGCCCAGTTCGCTGAGCAGCACTTCGGCATAGCGCGACAGGCGCGCCTCGGTGTAACGCATGGCGGCGAACGACTTCGGATCGTCCGGCGCACCCCAGTTGCCCTGGCCGTCGACCAGGGTGTAGCGGTAGCTGAACGGCTGGGCCATCAGCACCATGGCCTCGTAGCACGCCGAGTCGCCGTGGGGGTGGAACTTGCCGAGCACGTCGCCGACGGTACGCGCCGACTTCTTGTGCTTGGAGTCGGCGTCGAGCCCCAGCTCGCTCATGGCATAGACGATGCGGCGCTGCACCGGCTTGAGGCCGTCGCCGATGTGCGGCAGGGCACGGTCCATGATCACGTACATGGAGTAGTTGAGGTAGGCCTGTTCGGTGAAGTCAGCCAGGGAACGGCGTTCGACGCCTTCAAGGCTGAGTTCGAGTGAGTCGCTCATGCGGGCCTCGTCATTTCAGGTTCTGGCGCAGCAGCATGGTGCCGCCGCGCTGGGTAAATTCAAGTTGTTTCAGGGCGCTCATGCCCAGCAGCACGGCCTGGCCATCCAGGCCGGGCACCACCAGCGCGCGCACGTCGCGCAGGTGGATGTCACCCAGTTGCAGGCTGTCGAGCCGGGTGCGGTAGCCTTCGGTGCGGCCATTGGCGGTACTCAGTTGCACCGGGGCGCCGCGGGCCAGGTCCAGCTCGCGGGCCATCGCTTCGGGGATCGCCACATCAGTGGCGCCGGTATCGAGCATGAAATGCACCACCCGGCCATTGATTGCGCCGTCGGCGACGAAATGGCCCTGGCCGTTGCTCAGCAGGCGCACTTCGACGAAGCCGTCGCCCTGCTCGCTCTGCACCACGGCGTTGGGGTTCTGCTGGCGCTCCTCCCATTGGCCGAAAAAGCGCGTGGCCAGGAACATCGCCGCCGCCCAGGCGACGATCATCAGCACCCTGCCCGCCCGCTTGCCCGCTGGCTGGCTCATGGCTTGGCGCTCCAGCCGCCGGCCGGCGCACCGAAGCGCCAGACGACCGGCCGCGTTTCACCGTCCGACCGCGGGCGGTCGTTGTTGTCCACGCCGATCCAGGCACCGTCCTTGTCGATTACCAGCGCCTCGGCCAGGCCATAGGGCTGTGAATAACGACGCGATTCCACCAGCGCATCGGCGGCGAACGACCAGCAGCGCTCCACGGCGCCGCTGTCGGCATCGCGCCGGCAAATGCGATAGGCGTTGCGCTCGAGGGTGAACAGCTTGCCCTCGAACCAGGCCAGGTCGGCGAAGTCGCGGGAAACCGGGCGTGCCTCGGGGAATTGCGGCGGTTGCATTTCCACGCCGGCCTCACTGAGCAGCACGCAGCCGCGCCCGCAGTTCCATACCGACTGCTGGCGCTGCACGGAGAGCAGGCCGCGCCGCTCACGCTCGGCGGCCAGCCACAGGCGGTCGCCCGCCGGGTTGATTGCCAGCCCTTCGAACAGTGCGTTGAAATGCAGCAGCATGCCGCTGGCCCGCGCCTGACGCACCATGGCCTGGTCGATTCTCAGCCAGTCCGGCTCGCCTTCCAGGGGCAGTTGCAGCACCGCGGCCTGGGCCTCGCTGACGATGAACAGGTTGCCGGCCTGGTCGCAGGTGATGCCTTCGAAATCCAGCGCGCCGCCACGGATATAGGACGCTGCCCAGTTGCGCGATTTCAGCCCCCAGGGCAACCCGGTATCGGGGGCCGGCGGCGGGGTGAAGGTCAGCGGCTGGGCCTGCCAGGCCGCACCGTCCTGGTCCAGGCGGTAGATGCGGTCGTCATCGCGGTCGGACACCGCCCACAACGCCCCCCGGCACCAGGCCAGGCCCGACAGGTTGCCGCCGCGCATGCCATCGACCACGTGCTCGCCGCTGAGCTTGAGCTGCGGCCAGTCGCCGGCCTGGGCCTGCAGGGCGAACAGCGCCAGGCAGGCCATGAGCAACGGACGAATCAAACCAGGACCTCGGCCAGGTTACCTTTGGTTTCCAGCCAGTTCTTGCGGTCACCCGCACGCTTCTTGGCCAGCAGCATGTCCATGATCTCGGTGGTGCCCTGCACGTCGTCCAGGGTGAGCTGGACCAGGCGCCGGGTGTTCGGGTCCATGGTGGTCTCACGCAGCTGCGGCGGGTTCATCTCGCCCAGGCCCTTGAATCGGGTGACCTGCGGCTTGCCGCGCTTCTTCTCGGCGACCAGCCGGTCGAGGATGCCGTCGCGCTCGGCTTCGTCCAGGGCGTAGTAGATCTCCTTGCCCAGGTCGATGCGGTACAGCGGCGGCATGGCCACGTAGACGTGCCCGGCCTCGACCAGCGGACGGAAGTGCTGGACGAACAGCGCGCACAGCAGGGTGGCGATGTGCAGGCCGTCGGAGTCGGCGTCGGCGAGGATGCAGACCTTGCCGTAGCGCAATTGCGAAAGGTCGGTGGCACCCGGATCGACGCCGATGGCCACGGCGATGTTGTGCACCTCCTGGCTGGCCAGGACTTCGCCGCCATCGACTTCCCAGGTGTTGAGGATCTTGCCGCGCAGCGGCAGGATCGCCTGGAATTCCTTGTCCCGCGCCTGCTTGGCCGAACCGCCGGCGGAATCACCCTCGACCAGGAACAGCTCGGCGCGCATCGGATCCTGGCCTGCGCAGTCGGCCAGCTTGCCGGGCAGCGCCGGGCCCTGGGTGATGCGCTTGCGCTCGACCTTCTTGCTTGCTTTCAGGCGACGGCCGGCGTTGCTAATGGCCAATTCGGCCAGTTGCATGCCCAGCTCGGGATTGGCATTGAGCCACAGGCTGAAAGCGTCCTTGACCACGCCGGAGACGAACGCCGCCGCCTCACGGGACGACAGGCGCTCCTTGGTCTGCCCGGAGAACTGCGGCTCCTGCATCTTCATCGACAGCACGAAGCTGATGCGTTCCCAGACGTCCTCGGGGGCCAGCTTGACCCCGCGCGGCAACAGGTTGCGGAACTCGCAGAATTCACGCATGGCGTCCAGCAGGCCCTGGCGCAAGCCATTGACGTGGGTGCCACCTTGCGCGGTGGGGATCAGGTTGACGTAGCTCTCCTGGATGCTGTCGCCGCCCTCGGGCAGCCACAGCAGGGCCCAGTCCACGGCTTCCTTGTTGCCGGCCAGGCTGGCGCAGAACGGCTCGTCGGGCAGGCGCAGGTACTCGCTGACCGAGTCGACCAGGTAGGAACGCAGGCCGTCCTCGTAGTGCCATTCGACCTTCTCGCCGGTGCCCTTGTCCTCGAAGCTGATGGACAGCCCCGGGCACAGCACGGCCTTGGCCTTGAGCACGTGCTTGAGGCGGCTGATGGAGAATTTCGGCGAGTCGAAGTACTTCGGATCGGGGGTGAAGTACACGCTGGTGCCGGTGTTGCGCTTGCCGACGGTGCCGACCACTTCCAGCTCGCTGGCCTTGAAGCCGTCGGCGAAGGTCATCTGGTATTCGTTGCCGTCGCGCTTGACGCGTACCCGCACCTGGCTCGACAGGGCGTTGACCACCGAGATGCCGACGCCGTGCAGGCCGCCGGAGAACTGGTAGTTCTTGTTGGAGAACTTGCCGCCGGCGTGCAGCTTGGTGAGGATCAGCTCGACGCCGGAAACGCCCTCTTCGGGGTGGATGTCCACCGGCATGCCGCGGCCATCGTCGCTGACCTCCAGCGAGTGGTCGGCATGCAGGATCACCTGTACCGAGCGGGCGTGGCCTGCCAGGGCTTCGTCGACGCTGTTGTCGATGACTTCCTGGGCCAGGTGGTTGGGCCGGCTGGTGTCGGTGTACATGCCCGGCCGCTTGCGGACCGGATCAAGGCCCGAGAGGACTTCGATGGCGTCTGCGTTATAGGCGCTAGCGCTGGGATTGGCCATGGGTTCTCGTCGTCAGTCTGGTGAATGCAAAAGTCAAAATACAGAAAAATCCAGCGCCGCATACTGCCCGCGGGCAATGCCGGCGAAGGCCAGCAGGGCCGGGAGCTGCTCGGCGAAGCCCTGGTAGCTGTGGTCGCCGCCAGCCTGGATACGCAGGGCACAGGCGCGGTAATAGCGCTCGGCGTGGCGATAGTCCAGTGTTTCATCGGCGGTCTGCAACCACACTTGATAGCGGGCGGCGTCCTGCGGCGGCGGCACTTCCAGTTCGGCCAGGGCGTCCACGTGGTCGTGGGTCAGCTCCCAGGCCTCATCGGTATAGAGGTTGCGCTGGGTGCCCAGGTAGCCGTCGAACAGGCGGTGCGGGCCGACCGCCGGGTTGACCAGCAGGGCTTTGAGGCCGTAGCGCTCGGCAAGGTGAGTGGCATAGTAGCCGCCGAGGGAGCTGCCGACCAGCAAGGGGGCGCCGAGCTCGGCGATGGCGGCCTCCAGCTGGGCAATGGCCTGGCGCGGGTGGTGGTGCAGGGCCGGGACGCGCAGCTGGTCGGATAGCCCGAGCCGCTGCATCAGCGCCTCGAGCTGGCACGCCTTCTTCGACAGCGGCGAGCTGTTGAAGCCATGGATATAGAGGATGGAACCCGACATGCTGCCCCCGGACGCAAAGACGCGCAGTGTAGCGTGTTCGAAGGGCATTGGCGCAGCGTGGGGATTTTCGCAACAAATTCTTCAAACAGCTGGGGGCGCTTTGCGCCCCTTTCGCGGCACAAGGCCGCTCCTACAGGGAGACGCGTACCCTGTAGGAGCGGCCTTGTGCCGCGAAAGGACCGCAAAGCGGTCCCCTGATTCAGTAACCCGGGCTGTCGAAATCCAGCTTCACCTCGAAATCGCACGCCCGCTCCACCCCGGTCTCCAACCGCCCGTCGGCATGCAGCTCCAACCAGCGATAGCCCGGCTGCTCTTCGCTCACCTTGAAATCCTCGCTGCGCGGCGCGAACTGGATGCAGGTCGAAGGCGTGGCGAGGCAACGGATGTCGTCGCGCACCTCATCCCATTCCTGATGGATATGCCCCCATAGCAGCGCCTTTACCTGTGGATAACTGCGCAAGCGCTTCAACAACTCATCGGCATTGCGCAACCCGATCGGTGCAATCCACGCACAACCGATATCCACCGGCTGATGGTGGCAGCACACCAGGCAATGGCGTTCGCCTGCCCCGTCCAGCGCCTGGTCAAGCACCGCCAGCTGGTCGTCAGCCAACAAACCGAAGGTGGCACCCACCACTGCCGAATCGAGCATGACGATGCGCCATTGGCCAATGTCCGTCACCGCCTGCACCAGTTCCGGCGCCACGGACTGCATCACCTGGGCCTCGTCATGATTGCCCGGCAGCCAGCGTGCTGGCGCTCCCAACTTCGAGGTCAACTCGCTAAATACCTGGTAGGAGGCGACGCTGGCATCCTGCGACAGATCGCCCGTGCACAGCAGCAGGTCGATGCGCGGCTGCTCGCGGCGCACCTGGTCGATCACATGCTCAAGGCTGTCACGGGTATTCAGGCCCAGCAAGGTGCCCGCCGGATCGGCGAACAGGTGGGCGTCGGTCAGTTGCACCACATGGATGGGTGACGGAAGTGAGTGTGGTTGCGGCAACGGCCGTCTCCTCGAGCGGATTCAGCACCGATTATGGCGGCGGATCGGTTTCGAGCAAGTACTCGAAACCGACGCGCATCACATTTCAGCGCACCGCTTCCAGTTCGTGGCCACAGGCCAGGCAATGGCTCAGCCATTCACCGAGGAACAGGTTGAGCTGAGCCTTCTCGTCCGGCTGGTGCATCGCCGTGTTGGGGTACGGGTAGATGCTGCGCAGGCGGCGGGCATGTTCGGCGCTGACCACCTCGGCCATGCGTGCGTCATGGTAGACCTGCACCTCCAGCTCGGGCACCGGCAGCCAGGGCAGGCTGTGCTCCTGGCGCACCTTGAGGGTGGTGGTGTAGGGACAGGCGAGCAGCACTTCGAGCACCAGCACGCCGAGCATCTGGTCGCCCTGGGTCATGCCGATACGGCGCGAGCTCTGCGTGGTGCGCATGTCCGGCAGCAGGCGCATCAGACGGGCATAGTTGGCCTCGCAGGCCGACTGCAGCCCGACCAGGTCGACCCGATAGCGCTCACGCAGCAGGTTCACTTCCACATACCTCGGACTTCGTCACGGTTGAGCGCCAGCCATTGCAGGCCGATGATCGTGGCGGCGTTGCAGATACGCCCGTCACGCACCGCCTGCAGGGCATCCTCGAACGCCCACACGCGCACGCGGATATCCTCGCTCTCTTCTTCCAGGCCATGCAGGCCACCGGCGCCCTCGCTGGAACAACGGCCCAGGAACAGGTGGACGTACTCGTCGCTGCCGCCTGGCGAGGGGAAGTAGCAGGTCATCGGCCACAGCGCGCTGAAGGTCAGGCCAGCTTCCTCATCGGCTTCACGGTGAGCGACCTCTTCCGGCGCCTCGTCCTTGTCGATCAGGCCGGCGACCATCTCGATCAGCCAGGGATTATCGATCTTGCCCACGGCGCCAACCCGAAACTGCTCTATCAGCACCACTTCATCGCGCTGCGGATCGTAGGGCAGCACACAGACGGCGTCATGACGCACGAACAGCTCGCGGGTGAACTCGCGGCTCATGCCGCCGGCGAACAATTCGTGGCGCAGGTGCAGCTTGTCGAGCTTGTAGAAGCCCTTGAACAGATGCTCACGCCGGGTGATTTCGACCTGGGTGGGCACAGTATTTGACGTGTCCGTCATGCAAACTCCTTGATACCTCGTTTACCGCATCGCGCAATCCTACTCTGCGCGCCGCCCGGTTTCATCCCTTTCCGGCGACCGTTCGGGCAGCCGGGACAGGCGCGCCGCTCTCTGTTAGCTTAGTGGCGAACTGAAGGCCGCGCAGGCGGTCAAAGGCCGATCATCACCGTTGTGAAAGAGGCAACATGACGCTTGTCAAACTGACTTCCGTGGCCGTCCTGGCATTGGCGCTCGGCGCCTGCCAGAGCCTGTTCACGCCCAATTACCGCGCCCCGCTCGAGGTCAAGCGCGAGGCCTGGGAACACGTCAAGCCCGGCTGCAGCGAGAGCGACTGCCCGCTGGTCAACATCGACGTGGTGCACTTCCCCGCCCTGCCCAAGCTCGACGCCATCGTCGAGAAGCGCCTGCTGATGCTGACCGAGGACAACCAGCGCGGCACCCCGCCGGCCTCGCTGCAAGCCTATGAACAGCAGTACCTGGCCCGCGCCGACAAGCGCAACAGCAGCTACCTGCAGGCCAAGGTACGCGAGCAGCATGACGGGCTGGTGATCGTCGAGCTGTCCAGCTACCTGGACAGCGGCGGCGCCCATGGCATGCCCGGACGCGGCTTCATCAACTACTCGCGCAAGCTGGACAAGGTGCTGACCCTGGACGACATGCTCGTGCCCGGCCAGGAAGCGACCTTCTGGAAGACCGCCGAGGAGTCCCACCGCGCCTGGCTGATCAGCACCGGCATGGACAAGGACGCCGAGTTCGTCAAGACCTGGCCGTTCAAGCAGTCGCCGCACATCGCCCTGACCTATGGCGCGGTGGTAATCAAGTACGAGGTCTACGCCATAGCGCCCTATTCCATGGGCCACGTCGAGCTGAAGATCCCCTACCCGCGCCTCAACGGCGTGATCAGGCCCGAGCTGTTTCCCGGCCGCGGCTGAGCGATAGCAGCAGATGCAGCCCCCCTGCCAGCAGCAGTGCCGGCAGGGTCGCTCCCACCTCCGGCGCCGCGTTAGCCATCAGGTGATAGGCCGCCACCCCCACCGCCCAGGCCAGCAGCGCCTGCCAGTGCAAGCCCTCGACCAGCGCCGGCAGGCGACGGCGACGGACCACGAAGTGATCCACCAGCACCACGCCGAACAGCGGCGCGAATACCGAGCCGATCAGCAGCAGGAAGTTCTGGTACTGGGCCAGCGGCGCCAGCAGGGCGATCAGCGTGCACAGCACGCCGATAGCCAAGGCCAGGTGCTCGACCTTGAGCTTGACCAGCAACCCGCTGGAGACGGCCGCCGAGTGGATATCGGCAAAGGCGTTCTCCGATTCGTCCAGCAGGATCAGCAGCAGCGGAATCCCCAACCCGGCGCCAGCCAGCGCGAGCAGCAGCGCATTCACCTCACCGCTTGGAGCGAACGCCAGGGTGTAGGCCACGCCCAGGCTCATCAGCCAGGCGTTGCCGATGAAAAAGCCCAGTGCCGTACCGCCGAATACCCGGCTGGCACGCTGGCCGAAACGTGAATAGTCGGCGATCAGCGGCAGCCACGACAGCGGCATGGCGATGACGATGTCAAAGCCCAGGGCCAGGGACAGCGAACCATCCCCCGGGCGCTGCCACAGTGCGGCCAGGTCGGCCTTGGCGAACAGGTTCCAGGTCAGCCAGATACAAGCACCGAGCAGCAGCCAGATGCCCCACTTGCGCAACACCTTGCGCACGAACGCCAGCGGCCCGCTGACCGCCAGCAGGGTGGCCAGGGCGCCGAAGCACAGGGTCCACAGCAACGGGCTGCTCCAGCCACTGCCCTCGCCGAAGGCGCGGGTGCCCAGCAGGCTGGCGGCGTCGCGCATGACGATGATCTCGAACGAGCCCCAGCCCACCAGTTGCAGCAGGTTGAGCAAGGCCGGCAGGCGCGCGCCATGGCTACCCAGCGTCAGGCGCAGGGTGGCCATGGCCGAAAGGCCGGTGTCGCTGCCGATCACCCCCGCCGCGGCCAGCAGCAGCACCCCCACCGCCGTGCCGAGGGAGATCGCCAGGATCGAGCCGGCCAGACCCAGGCCCGGCGCCAAAAGGGCGCCGACCTGCAGCACCATCAGGCCGATGCCGAGGGAGAACCACAGCGAGAACAGGTCGCGGGCACCGAACTGGCGGTGATGGGTGGGGACCGGGTGGTCGGGGGAGAAGTGGCTGGGGGTTGTCATGGAGGGGCTCGCCGGAATATTGGAGTTGTTACTGGCGAGGACTACGTCCTCGTTTCGCGGCACAAGGCCGCTCCTACAGAGGCCTGCGCGGTCCCTGTAGGAGCGGCCTTGTGCCGCGAAAGGGCCGCAAAGCGGCCCCCAAGGTCTACTTACACCTTCTGGTACAGCTGGCTGCCTTCCTGGCGGAACCGCTCGGACTGCTCACGCATGCCCTGCTCGACCGTCACATCCACGGTCTCGATCTTGGCGGCGTACTCACGCACTTCCTGGGTAATCTTCATCGAGCAGAACTTCGGCCCGCACATCGAGCAGAAGTGCGCGACCTTGGCCGACTCCTTGGGTAGCGTCTCGTCGTGGAAGGAACGCGCGGTATCCGGGTCCAGGCCGAGGTTGAACTGGTCCTCCCAACGGAACTCGAAGCGCGCCTTGGACAACGCGTTGTCACGAATCTGCGCGCCTGGATGGCCCTTGGCGAGGTCGGCAGCGTGCGCGGCGATCTTGTAGGTGATGATGCCGGTCTTCACGTCATCCTTGTTCGGCAGGCCCAGGTGCTCCTTGGGCGTGACGTAGCAGAGCATGGCGCAACCGAACCAGCCGATCATCGCAGCGCCGATGCCTGAGGTGATGTGGTCGTAGCCCGGGGCGATATCGGTGGTCAGCGGGCCGAGGGTGTAGAACGGCGCCTCGTCGCAGCACTCGAGCTGCTTGTCCATGTTCTCCTTGATCAACTGCATCGGCACGTGGCCGGGGCCTTCGATCATGCACTGCACATCGTGCTTCCAGGCGATCTTGGTCAGCTCGCCAAGGGTTTCCAGCTCACCGAACTGGGCGGCGTCGTTGGCGTCGGCGATCGAGCCCGGGCGCAGGCCGTCGCCCAGCGAGAAGCTGACGTCGTAGGCCTTCATGATCTCGCAGATCTCGTCGAAGTGCGTGTACAGGAAGTTCTCTTTATGGTGCGCCAGGCACCACTTGGCCATGATCGAGCCGCCGCGGCTGACGATGCCGGTAACGCGCTTGGCAGTCAGCGGCACATAGCGCAGCAGAACGCCGGCGTGGATGGTGAAGTAGTCCACGCCCTGCTCGGCCTGTTCGATCAGGGTGTCGCGGAACAGCTCCCAGGTCAGGTCTTCGGCCACGCCGTTGACCTTCTCCAGGGCCTGGTAGATCGGCACGGTACCGATCGGCACCGGCGAATTGCGGATGATCCACTCGCGGGTCTCGTGAATGTGCTTGCCGGTGGACAGGTCCATGACCGTGTCCGAGCCCCAGCGGATACCCCAGGTCAGCTTGGCCACTTCTTCCTCGATCGAGGAACCCAGGGCGCTGTTGCCGATGTTGCCGTTGATCTTCACCAGGAAGTTGCGGCCGATGATCATCGGCTCCAGCTCGGTGTGGTTGATGTTGGCCGGAATGATCGCGCGACCGCGGGCGATCTCTTCGCGGACGAACTCGGGGGTGATCTCTTTCGGGATGCTGGCGCCGAAGCTGTGGCCGGCGTGCTGCTGGTTCAGCAGGCCGGCGGCACGGGCTTCCTGCAGCTTCATGTTCTCGCGGATGGCGACGTATTCCATCTCGGCGGTGATGATGCCCTGGCGCGCGTAGTGCATCTGCGTGACGTTGGCGCCGGCCTTGGCGCGGCGCGGGTTGCGCACATGGGCGAAGCGCAGCTTGGCCAGCTCCGCGTCGTTCAGGCGCTGCTGGCCGAAGTTCGAGCTCAGGCCCTCCAGGCGCTCGGTGTCGCCACGGGCGTCGATCCAGGCCGAGCGCACATCGCCCAGGCCCTTGCGCACATCGATGATGACATTGGGGTCGGTGTACGGGCCGGAAGTGTCATACACCAGCACCGGGGCGTTCTTTTCGCCGCCGAAGTCGGTGGGGGTGTCGTGCAGGCTGATCTCGCGCATGGGCACGCGGATGTCGGGGCGCGAGCCTTCGACATAGACCTTGCGCGAATTGGGCAGGGGTTGCACGGACTGTTGGTCGACTTGGGCCGACTCGCTCAGACTGATTGTTTTTTCTTGTTTGCTCATCACAGGCTCTCCAGACAGCTTCCAGGCGGTGGAATGTCGGGGTGAACCTGAAAGGCGTGGACGCACCCGTGTTGACGAGTGCAGTGCCGGACATGGGGTGCCGTGGGCTGCAAGCAGCTGTGGCGATCCCGGACCTGGCACAAGAGGCTCCCGGGATGTGAGAGCAATCTTGTTCCCTACGCAGGCGCTAACCTGATCAGGTTCAACGGGATCCGCACCTCTGCGATCTCAGCCTTTGCTTCAAGGCACCCCGACAAGAACATGCGCAGTCTAGACTGGAGTGGCCGGCAAAGCCAAGCGGGTAAATCCGGGGGTGATAAATGGCACACACGGCGGATTGTTGATGGCGGCGCGCGGCACTACACTGGCGCATCGCTCGATACCCGACAGTACAGTAAATAAAATTTGATCAAGGATTGCCCTATGCTGCGCAAACTCTCACTGGCAATTGCCGTGTCTTGTGCGTCCCACGGAGTGGCCTGGGCAGTGGATACGCCCACGACGGTGAAGACCGACCTCGTCAGCGTCTACCAGGAAGCGGTCGACAACAACGCCGACCTGGCCGCCGCCCGCGCCGATTACGGCGCCCGCCGCGAAGTGGTGCCCCAGGCCCGCGCCGGCCTGCTGCCGAACCTTTCGGCCGGCGCCGAGATGATGAACACCCGCACCAAGCTCGACGAACCGTCGGTCACCTCCAACCGCAGTGGCAATGCCTGGAGCGCCACCCTGGCGCAGCCGATCTTCCGCGCCGACCGCTGGTTCCAGCTACAAGCCGCCGAGTCGGTCAACGAACAGGCCGCCCTGGAACTGTCGGCCACCGAGCAGAACCTGATCCTGCAGAGCGCCGAGAACTACTTCGCGGTGCTGCGTGCGCAGGACAACCTGGCCTCGACCAAGGCCGAAGAAGCGGCCTTCAAGCGCCAGCTCGACCAATCCAACGAGCGCTTCGACGTCGGTCTCTCGGACAAGACCGACGTGCTGCAGTCCCAGGCCAGCTACGACACCGCCCGGGCCAACCGGATCATCGCCGAGCGCCAGGTGCAGGATGCCTTCGAAGCCTTGATCACCTTGACCAACCGCCAGTACTCGGCGATCCAGGGCGTGGTCCACACCCTGCCGGTGCAGGTGCCCACGCCCAACGACGCCAAGGCCTGGGTCGAAACCGCCGGGCGGCAGAACCTCAACCTGCTGGCGACCAATCACGCCGTGGCGGCGGCCGAGGAGACCGTGCGCCAGCGCAAGGCCGGCCATGCGCCGACCCTCGACGCGGTGGCCAAGTACCAGAAGGGCGACAACGACAACCTCGGTTTCACCAATTCTCAGCTGCAACCGAACGTGCGCTATGGCGGTGACGTGGAGCAGACCAGCATCGGCCTGCAACTGAACATCCCGATCTACAGTGGCGGCCTGACCAGCTCCCAGGTGCGCGAGGCCTACGCCCGCCTGACCCAGAGCGAGCAGCAGCGCGAAAGCCTGCGTCGCCAGGTGGTGGAGAACACCCGCAACCTGCACCGCGCGGTGAACACCGACGTGGAGCAGGTACAGGCGCGCAAGCAGTCGATCATCTCCAACCAGAGCGCGCTGGAAGCCACCGAGATCGGCTACCAGGTCGGTACCCGCAACATCGTCGATGTGCTCGACGCGCAGCGCCAGCTGTACACCTCGGTGCGTGACTACAACAACAGCCGCTATGACTACATTCTCGACAACCTGCGTCTGAAGCAAGCCGCCGGCACCCTGAGCCCGCAGGACCTGCAGGACCTGGGACGCTACCTGAAGGCCGACTACAACCCGGACAAGGATTTCCTGCCACCGGACCTGGCGGCGGCAGCGGCGAAGAACTTCGAACGCCGGCCTTGAGCGCTGGGGCCGCTTCGCGCCCCATTCGCGGCACAAGGCCGCTCCTACAGGAGAGCGCAACCCCCTGTAGGAGCGGCCTTGTGCCGCGAAAGGAGCGCAAAGCGCTCCCTGGGACGCTTATTTCAGCAAACCTGCCAACCCATCCAACAACCGCTGCAACGCGCCCTGGTTGGCCTGCATCACCGCCCTGCCCGCCTCGCCCATGCGCCGCGCATCCTGCGGCAGCTCGACCAACCGGCGCACCGCCCCGGCCAGCCCTTCGGCATCGTCCACCTGTTGCAATGCCCCCGCCTCGCGCAGCATCGCGCTGATCTCGAGGAAGTTGAACACATGCGGCCCCATGAGCACCGGCAGCGCCAGCGCCGCCGGCTCCAGCGGGTTGTGCCCGCCGGTGGCCACCAGGCTGCCACCGACGAAGGCGATGTCGGCCAGGGCATAGAGGAACAGCAGCTCACCCATGGTGTCGCCCAGCAGTACCTGGGTCTGCGCCGTGACCGCATCTGCGCTCGAGCGGCGCACCGTGGAGAACTGCCCGGCGCACAGGTCATGCACCGCCGCAAAACGCTCGGGATGGCGCGGCACCAGGATCAGCAACGCATCGCTGTGGACCTTCAGCAGCTCACGATGAGCCTGGAGAATCAACGCGTCTTCGCCATCGTGGGTACTGGCAGCGATCCATACCGGACGTTGCTGGGCAGCCCACTGCTCGCGCAATGCACCGGCCCGTGGCAGCAGTTGATCGTCGATCTTCAGGTCGAACTTGATCGAACCGGTTACCTGCACGCATTCGTGGCGCGCACCGAGCGCTAGGAAACGCTCGGCCTCGGCTTCGGTCTGCACGGCGATCAGGCTCATCTCCTCGAGCATCGGCCGGGTCAGGCCGGCGAAGCGGGCATAGCCACGGGCCGAGCGCTCGGACAGCCGGGCATTGGCCAGCGCCACCGGAATGCCGCGCCTGGCGCACTGGTGGATATGGTTCGGCCACAGCTCGGTTTCCATGATGATGCCCAGGCGCGGGCGCACATGATCGAGGAACCGCCCGGCCGCCCACGGCAGGTCGTAAGGCAGGTAGCAGTGTTGCACCCGTGGCTCACCCTCGAACATCGCGTGGATGCGCTCGGAGCCAGTCGGGGTCATGCAGGTAAGCGTGATCGGCAGGTCCGGGTACTGCTTGAGCAGGGCCCGGACCATCGGCGCGGCGGCGATGCTCTCGCCCACCGAGACCGCATGCACCCAGATGCCGCCCTGGCGCATCGGCGGTAGCTGGCAGGCGAAGCGCTCGGCGATCCGCGCACGGTACGCAGGCGCCTTGCGCCCGCGCAGGAACAGGCGCAGCGCGACCAGCGGCAGGCCCAGGTGAAACAGCAGGGAATAGAGGGTTCTGTTCATGGCGGCGGAGTTTACTAGGAACTGGATGAAAAGGCCTGTCAGCCAATCGCCCGCAAGTGCACGGCGAAGCGCTCGGCCAGCCACTGCGCGGCCGGACCCAACGGTTCGTCGCGCCGCCAGGCCAGTTCCGCCACCAGCGCCGGCGGGCGCCACTCGCTGTCCAGTTCGACCATCTGCGTCTGGTAGGTGGGGTACTGCACCACATGCCTGGGCAGCCAGGCCCAGCCCAGGCCGCGCATCAGCAACTCGGCCATGGCGTAGAAACTGTCGGCGCGCCAGACCTGCGGGCTGATCGCCTCGCCGCCCGGGTAACCGCTCTGCTGCGGAGTGATCAACAACTGGCGGTGGCGGGCCAGTTGCTGGCGGCTGACCTTGGCCAGGTGTGCCAACGGATGATCGATGGCACACACCGTGACCATCTCGACACTGCCCAGGGCGCGCCGCTCCAACGAGGCAGGGATGCTTTCGTGGTGGAAGAACAAACCCAGGTCGGCGCGCCGCTCCACCAGCTTGCGCGCCACATCGCCCTGGGCGCCGCTGGCCAGTTGCACTTCCAGGTAGGGATAGCGCGCCGCCAGCTCGTCGAGGCTGTCGATCACCGGCTGGTAGGGCATGGCCTCGTCCTGGGCCACCCGCAGCAACGCCTCCTGTCCACGCATCAAGGCCAGCGCCCGGCCATCCAGGCGCTCGCACTGGCGTAACAGCTCACGGGCGTCCTCCAGCAAGGCGGCGCCGCTTTCGGTCAGGCGCGGCTGCCGGCCGCTGCTGCGTTCGAACAGGGTCACCCCCAGGTCCGCCTCGAGCAAGGCAATGGCGCTGCTGATCGCCGACTGGGCCTTGCGCTGCTCGCGGGCCACGGCGGAAAACGACCGCAGCTCGGCGGCCCGCACGAACAGACGTAATTGCTCGAGGCTCCAGTGTTCAGTCATTGCCATCCTATCTCCAAAGCAGATAGGTAATGACTTTACCGCATCCGGGGATTCCCTAGAATGCCCATCCAGCAACGGAGGACCCGCACCATGAACGCCTACACCTATCTCGCCATCGCCATCTGCGCCGAAGTCATCGCCACCGCCTCCATGAAAGCGGTCAAGGGGCTGAGCACGCCGTTGCCGCTGCTGCTGATGGTCTGCGGCTATGGCGTGGCATTCTGGATGCTGACCCTGGTGGTGCGCAGCATTCCGGTGGGCATCGCCTATGCGATCTGGTCGGGGCTGGGGATCGTGCTGATCAGCATCGCGGCGCTGGTGATCTACGGGCAGAAGCTGGATGTGCCGGCGATGCTGGGCATGGCCATGATCGTCGGCGGGGTGGTGGTGATCCAGGTGTTTTCCAATACTGCCGGGCACTGATGCTTCCCTGAGGATTTTGGGGCTGCTTTGCGGCCCTTTCGCGGCACAAGGCCGCTCCTACAGGGGACCGCGTAAATCCTGGGTCTGCGCGGCCCCTGTAGGAGCGGCCTTGTGCCGCGAAAGGGCTGCACAGCAGCCCCAGGATCGCAAAGCCCACGCCGCCCCGACGCTGTATACTGCGCACCTGTCCCAGTTTTCGAGGTGCCCGCATGCCATCCGCCATTACCACTGACGTGCTGATCGTCGGCGCCGGGGTCGCAGGCCTCTGGCTCAATGCCCGGCTGCGCCGCCTGGGCTATTCGACGGTGCTGGTGGAGCGCGCCAGCCTGGGCGGCGAGCAGACCATCAAGTCGCAAGGCATCATCCATGGTGGCACCAAATACGCCCTGCACGGCGCCCTCAGCGGCGCCTCCGAGGCCATCGCCGACATGCCGCGGCGCTGGCGCGAAGCGCTGGCCGGCAACGGCGAGCTGGACCTGACCGGCACCCGCCTGCTCTCCGACGCCCACTACCTGTGGTCCCCCGGCACCCTGGCCGGCAACCTCACCAGTTTCTTCGCCAGCAAGGCCGTGCGTGGCCGGGTCGACCAGGTCAAGGGCGAGCAACTGCCGCCGGCCCTGCAGGACCGCGCCTTCAAGGGCAAGGTCTACCGCCTGGCCGAACTGGTCATCGACGTGCCCAGCCTGCTGGCCAACCTGGCGCAACTGGCGGGCGACAGCCTGCTGGCCGGCGAGCGGATCGAGCCACTGCGCGACGGCGATGAACTGGCCGGGCTGGTGGTCGATGGCCGCGAAATCCGCGCCCAACGCATCGTCCTCAGCGCCGGCGGCGGCACCGAAGCGCTGCTGCACGCCCTGGGGCTGAGCCAACCGGCCATGCAGCGCCGTCCGCTGCACATGGTCCTGGCCAAGGGCCCCAATCTCAAGCCGCTGTACGCCCACTGCCTGGGCGGCGGGCCCAAGCCGCGCATTACCGTGACCACCCACCCGGCCGCCGATGGCCAATGGGTGTGGTACCTGGGTGGCGACATCGCCGAGGCCGATGGCGTGGCCCGCGAGCCCGCCGCGCAGATCGCCGCGGCGCAAAAGGAAGTCGCCAGCCTGTTGCCGTGGGTCGACCAGGCCCAGGTGCGCTGGGCCACCCTGCGGGTCGACCGCGCCGAACCGGCGCAATCAGGCCTGGTGCGTCCGGACAACGCCTTCCTCGCCGACCAGCAGCGCCTGCTGGTCGGCTGGCCGACCAAGCTCGCCCTGGCGCCGGACTTCGCCGATCGCGTACTGGCCAGCTTCGAACGTGACGGCATCCGCCCGGCAAGCCGGCCGGACCTTGCCGACCTGCCTCGTCCACCGCTGGCGTTGCCGGCCTGGGAGCAACTGCTGCCATGACGCTGCCGACCCTGCACGATCATCACCGCCCCCTGGGCAGCACGGGCCTGCGGGTATCGCCGCTGGGCCTGGGCACGGTCAAGCTTGGCCGCGACCAGGGCGTGAAATACCCCAACGGTTTCACTATCCCCGATGACGAGGCCGCCCGCCTGCTGCTCGCCCAGGCCCGCGAGCTGGGTATCAACCTGATTGATACCGCGCCAGCCTACGGCCGCAGCGAGGAGCGCCTCGGCCCGCTGCTGCGCGGTCAGCGCGAGCAGTGGGTGATCGTCAGCAAGGTCGGCGAAGAGTTCGAGGCCGGCCAGTCGCACTTCGACTTCAGCGCCGCCCACACCCGCCGCTCGGTCGAGCGCAGCCTCCAGCGCCTGGAAACCGACCGCATCGAACTGGTGCTGGTGCATTCCGACGGCAACGACCTGGCGATCCTCGAGCAGCAGGGCGTGTACGAAACCCTCGCCGCGCTCAAGCAGGAAGGCAAGATTCTCGGCTATGGTTTGTCCGGCAAGACTGTCGCCGGCGGCCTGAAGGCGCTGGAGCAAGGTGATTGCGCCATGGTCACCTACAACCTCAACGAGCAGGCGGAGCGGCCCGTGCTGGACTACGCTGCCGAACACGGCAAGGCCATCCTGGTGAAGAAGGCCCTGGCCAGCGGGCATATCTGCCTGGCGCCCGGGGTCGATCCGGTGCAGGCCAGTTTCGAGTTGCTGTTCGCCCACCCGGGCGTGAGCAGTGCCATCGTTGGCACCATCAACCCGCTGCACCTGGCCCACAACGTGGCCACCGTCGCCCGCATCCTGGGCCGGCCCTGAGCCGCCCGGGCGGGGGCCCAACGCAAGGAGGAGCCTCGTGCCGCGTACGCTGATCCGCAAGAATCCGAGCAACTTCAAGACCCTGCCGCTGCATGTCGAGGCCACGCCCGAAGGCCTGGCCTACCAGAGCATCGGCATGCCGCTGAACTTCGCCCAGACCCTGCAGCGGCGCAAGGCCATCCAGGTCGCCGACCCCGAGCACTTCGTGGCGGAACTTGCCAACCTCGGCGTGTCGGTGCGACTGACCCTGCACTGGCAGGGCCGCGACTACTGGGTACTGGTCCGCCAGCGCCGCCAGGACCGTGGCGATGTGGTGCTCAAGCTGATTTCCGGCTATGTCCCGGCCCACGAGCTGAACCTGCCGCTGCACACGGCGATCCAGGAAGTGGCCGAGGAATGCCTGCTGGAAACCCCGGAGGGCTGGCTGGGCGGACGCTTCAACGACACCTGGTTGCCAGCGCCCTATGCCGACGCCCTGCACTATCGCGAGGCCCTGCCGTTCGTGCTCTCACCCGAGTCCGGTGCCGCCCGCCCGGTGCATTGCGCCAAGCTGATGCTGCTGGAGCGCCCGCGCGCCTATGTACACCTGCCCACCGCGTCGTTGCAGCTGATCTACGACCTGCGCCTGCAGGTGCCCAGGGAGGCCAAGTCGCTGAGCCTGTTCCATGTCGACGAGCGCCTGGAGGGCGATCAGTTGGTGGCCAGGCTCAATCGCAAGCGGCCGGACCTCTACCTGATGCCGCTCAAGGACGGCCAGCCAGTGGCCGAGCTGTACACCTTGAAGAAGGACCAACTGACACCCGCGGGCACGCGCGGATTGTGGCTGGCGGAGAGTTTCGCCCGCCAGGATGGCTGGGTGGTGCGGGATGAGCGGGTACGCTGGAAGGACTGGCTGAAGCAGCAGGGGCTGGTCGAAAGCAAGCCCGCGCCGGCGTCGCACCTGGAACGATTCGGGGACAAGGCACGGGAACTGCTGGCCCGGGCGCGGACCTCACTGCATAAATGAACGCGGGGCAAGCCCGCTCCCAGCATTTCGTGGGAGCGGGCTTGCCCCGCGACTTGCAACGTATCAGTGCTTGCGGATCTTCTCGACGATCGCCGTGGTCGAGCTATTCTCCACCAGGCCCAGCACCTTCACCGTGCCGCCGTAGGCCTTGACGATATCGGCGCCGACCACCTGCTCGATACCGTAGTCCCCCCCCTTGACCAGTACATCCGGCTTGACCTGGCGCAGCAGGTTCTCCGGCGTGTCCTCGGGGAAGCTGATGACCCAGTCCACCGCACCGAGGCCGGCCAGCACGGCCATGCGTCGGTCGACGCTGTTGATCGGCCGGCCCGGGCCCTTCAGGCGGCTGACCGAGGCATCGTCGTTGATGGCAACGATCAGCCGGTCGCCCTGGGCGCGAGCCTGTTCCAGGTAGGTCACGTGACCCGCGTGAAGGATATCGAAACAGCCGTTGGTGAAGACGATCTTCTCGTTGTGCGCACGGGCATCATCGATGGCCAGCAGCAGTTGCTCCAGCCCCAGCACACCCCGCTCCGAGCCCTCTTCACGCTGGATGGCGCGACGCAGCTCGGGGGCGCTGATGGCAGCGGTACCCAGCTTGCCGACCACGATACCGGCGGCCAGGTTGGCCAGGGCGACGGCATGCGGCAGGTCTTCGCCTGCGGCAATGGCGGCGGCGAGCGTGGAGATCACCGTATCACCGGCACCAGTGACATCGAACACCTCGCGAGCGCGGGCCGGCAGGTGCAAAGCCGGGTGGCCGGTGCGCAGCAGGGTCATGCCGTGCTCGCCACGGGTCACCAGCAGTGCGCCCAGGTCCAGCTCTTCGAGCAGCTTCAGGCCTTTGGCGACCAGCTCGGTTTCATCGGTGCAACGGCCAACGATGGTCTCGAATTCGCTGAGGTTCGGGGTGATCAGGCTGGCACCGCGGTAGATCGAGAAATCCTTGCCCTTGGGGTCGGCCAGCACCGGGATGCCCTTGCTGCGGGCAGCCTGGATCAGCGCCTGATGGTTCTGCAGTGCACCCTTGCCGTAGTCGGACAGCACCAGCACCTTGATACCTTCGAGCAAGGCATCAACCTCCGCGCCCAGCGACAGCGGGTCGGTGGCGAACGGCTCTTCGAAGTCGATACGCAGCAGTTGCTGGTGACGGCTCATCACCCGCAGCTTGACGATGGTCGGCTGGTGGGCGATGCGCTGGAAGATCGAGCGCACACCGGCAGCGTGCAGGCTGTTGGCGAGGCTGTCGGCAGCCTCGTCCTGGCCGGTGACCCCGACCAGCGCGGCCGGCGCGCCAAGGGCGGCGATGTTCAAGGCCACGTTGGCCGCGCCGCCGGGGCGATCCTCGATCTGATCGACCTTGACCACCGGCACCGGCGCTTCAGGCGAAATACGCGAAGTACCGCCATGCCAGTAGCGGTCGAGCATGACATCGCCGACCACCAGTACCGGGGCTTGATCGAAACGCGGCATGGACAACTTCATGGGCAACCCATTTTTGGAAAAGTGAACAGGGGCAGGATATTAGCACAGGGATGCGCAGGGCTTTACGGCCAACCGCGGCGATGCTGTATCGATTGACCGGCGAGGCCTGCCAGGCCTCGCCGTGACGCTGACTCAGGTGATGTTGGCCTTTTCGGCCTCGTCCAGCCCCATGGCGTGCAGACGGGCGTAATGGCCATTGGCCTGGAGCAGTTCGGCGTGTGTGCCGCGCTCCACCAGACGCCCCTGGTCCATGACCAGGATCAGGTCGGCCTTCTCGATGGTCGACAGACGGTGCGCGATCACCAGGGTGGTGCGCCCCTCCATCACATGATCCAGCGCCGCCTGGATATGCCGTTCAGACTCGGTATCCAGGGCCGAGGTGGCCTCGTCGAGAATCAGCAGCGGCGCATTCTTGAGCAAGGCCCGGGCAATCGCCAGGCGCTGGCGCTGGCCGCCGGAAAGCAGCACACCGTTCTCGCCGACTTCGGTATCGAAGCCCTTGGGCAACTGGTCGACGAACTCCTTGGCATAGGCATCGGCGGCGGCGGCCTCGATATCCGCGCGCGGCGCGCCGGCCAGATCGCCGTAGGCGATGTTGTTGGCCACGGTGTCGTTGAACAAGGTGACATGCTGGGTCACCTGGGAAACATGGCGGCGCAGGTTGCGCAGGCGGTATTCCTCGATCTCCACGCCGTCGAGCAGGATCTGCCCTTCCGTATGGTGGTAGAAGCGCGGGATCAACGCCGCCAGCGTCGACTTGCCACTGCCCGAGCGACCTACCAAGGCGATCATCTGCCCGGGCTCGGCGGTGAAGCTGATATTGCTGAGCACCTGACGTTCGGTACCCGGGTAGGTGAAGCTGAGGTTGCGCACGTCCAGGCGCCCCTCGACCCGCTCTTTCTCGATGGTGCCGTTGTCGACTTCGGGCTTCTCGTCCAGTTGCTCGAAGATGCTCTCGGCGCCGGCAAGGCCCTTCTGGATGGTCGAGCTGACTTCGGAGAGCTGGCGAATCGGCTTGGGCAGAAGGCCTGCCGCGGTGATGTAGGCCACCAGGTCACCCGCAGAAGCCTCACCACGCAGGAACAGCACCAGGAACATCAGCGCGGCCATGGCGGTGTAGATCACCAGTTGCAGCATCGGCGTGTACAGCGCGCCGGTCTTGGTCATGCGCAGTTGCTTGTCGGTGTTGCTCTGGCTGGCCTTCTCGAAGCGGCGCTCCTCGTAGCTTTCGCCACCGAAGCTGCGCACCACGCGGTAACCCTGGATGGTCTCGGAGGCCACGTGGGTAACGTCGCCCATGGCCACCTGGATCTTCTTGCTCTGCTTGCGGAATTTCTTGCTGGCGGTGCTCACCATCACCGCGATCAGCGGCAGGATCGCCACCATCACCAGGGTCAGCTTCCAGTTCATCCACAGCAGGTAGGCAAACAGGAACACCACCGTCAGGCCCTCACGAATGACTACCTTGATGGCATCGGTGGCGGCGCCGGTGACCATGGTCACGTTGAAGGTGATGCGCGAGATCAGGTGCCCGGAATTGTGGTTGTCGAAGTAGCGGTTGGGCAGGACCAGCAACTTGTTGAACAGCTCGACCCGCAGGTCGTGCACCAGGCACAGCGAGACCTTGGACAGGTAGTAGTTGCCGAGGAACGAACCCAGGCCCTGCCAGGCGGCAATCAGGATGATCAGCAGCGGCACCGCCTGCAGCAACTGCAGGTCGCGCAGGTAGGGCACGTCGGGGAACAGCACCGCCTGCGGATTGCTCAGCCCATCGACGAAATACTTGAGGATCCCGGCCAGCATCGGCTGGGTCGAGGCGAAGATCACGAAGCCGACGATGCTCAGCAGGAAGATGCCGATGTAGGGTTTGACATAGCCCAGCAGGCGCAGATAGATCTTCAGGCTTGCGGGGGAAGACGATTCGGGAACTGTCATGAGAATCCGTCGGGTCAAAAAGAGTCGGGATTATACCACACACGGTGTCTTGCACCGCCCGCCACAGGTTAAGATAGACGGCTGTTCCGAACCCTGGCCCCGGAGGCTTGATGCACGCACTTGACCACGCCCGTTACCTTGCCCTGCGCGAGGGCGCCCACGTCCTCGAGGCCGACGGGACTGGCGACAAGGTCCTGCGCCTGAGGGACGGTTCGATGCTCAAGCTGTTCCGCCGCAAGCGCCTGATCAGCTCGGCGGCCTGGTATCCCTACGCCCGGCGTTTCGCCGACAACTGCCAGGCCCTGGCCGAACGCGGCATCCCCTGCCCGCAGGTCAAGGCGGTTTACCGTATCGCCGAGATTGCCCGCGATGCCGTGCACTATGACCCGCTACCCGGTCATACGCTGCGCCAACTGCTGGAGCAACCCGGCAACCACCCAGGCTTGCGCGACCAGCTCGGACGTTTCATCGCGGCGCTTCATGAAGCGGGGGTGTACTTCCGCTCCGCGCACCTGGGCAACGTGGTGCTGACGCCCGAAGGCAAGCTGGGGTTGATCGACGTCGCCGACCTGCGCATGTACGCCAGGCCACTCCGCCGCTCACAACGCCAGCGCAACTTCCGTCATATGCTGCGTTACCGGGAAGATCGGGCGTGGTTGCTGGGTGACGGCGACAACGCCTTCATCGAAGCCTATCTCGCCAGCCAGCAGGTCTGCCGCCGCCAGGACCTGGCCAACGCACTGGCCTGAACGATAATGGCCGCCCGGAGGCGGCCATCTTCATCATCAGCTCGAACGTCGCTGCTGCAACCCACGGCCAAGCACCATGGCTGCCGGCAACAGGACCAATGGCCACAGCTCGTCAGGGTTGCCGATCAGCTTGCTGCCATCGAAGTTGAGCATCACCAGGGCACAGGCCAGGTACATGCCCCAAGGGTCACGAAGGCGCAAGGCCTGGACCAGGGTCATCACCACGATGACCAGGAACAGGACCAGCGAGACGCCACCGGTGTAGAGGCCCAGGGCAACGAAGATATTGTGTGGATGCTGGATCGGCATGAAGCCGCTCAGCAGCTTGTCGGTATGGAACTCGACGCCGCAGCCGACCATCCAGCCACAGTTTTGCCACTCGCCGACCATCACGTGGAACAACTCGCCACGATAGGAATCACCGCGCTCGAACAGCGAATGGAACCAGGCCATGTCCTTGACCAACCAGAGGGCGATGCCGCCAAGTACCGCGAATACCAGCAGCCAACTGCCGGCCACGCGCGGGAAGCGCCACAGCGCCCAGCACGCCCAGGCGGCAAACAGGAACGCCGCGCCGACCATCGCGGTACGCGTCTGCAGGACGAAGGTAATCGCCACCACCGACAGCGCCACGGCGGCAAACGCTTCGACCCAGCGACGACGGTGCAACCACCCCGGCATGGCCAGCGCCAGCGCACAGAGCAGCCATATACTGGTGTAGATCACGTTCTGCATGCGCGCGGGCATCAGGCTGACCCGCTCACCCAAGGCGTAGATGCCGGTCAGGTAGGCAAACGCCGAATAGCCGAAAATGTAAAGGCAGATGATCCAGAACAGCGCACGCGCGAACACTTCAGAGCGGAAGAAGCCCTGATTCGTCAGCCCTGCCACGGCAAAGACAAAGAGCGCTACATAAGCAATGTGCTTGTAGAACTGCCCATCGCCAGCAATCGCTGCGGGTACCAGGAACCACAGCAGGAATACCAGCCACACCAGCCCAAGCTTGTCGCCAAACAGCCCCGCGCCACGCTCCTTGACCAGGAACACCAGGCCAGGCAACGCGATGAAGGCGTAGAAAATGTTGTTGGTCCATTTCGATGAGGCCATCAACACGAAGCTGGCCAGGAACGCGATCAGCGCAGCGCTGAAGTAACGCCTGCTCGTGCGGTTGTCGTTACCAATCCCTTCAAACATCCTTCAACACCCATCCCAGCAATAGTCCGATAACCAGCACGCCCAACAGACGAATGCGATCCATGCGCTTGCGCCGTGCCTTCTTGATTTTCTCTTCCGCCATTTCCACATGCTCGCCGAAACCGGTATGCAGCACGGCGTCGTTCTCCAGGATCAACGCATAGCGGTCGCGCTCGGCGTACAACCGCGACAAGCTCTTCTCGCCGGAATGCGAGGCGTACGGTGCATGTGCCTGGTAGTCGGCCAGCCTGCGCAGGCCCGGGTTGAACGAGAACCCCTGCCATTCCGCCTTGTGCGAGCCCAGCTTGTGGAAAGCGATGCCCTGCAGCACCTGGCGCTCCTCCAGGAACACATAGGGGCTGTGCACCTGCAGGTCATGATTGAAGCTGCGCAGCCAGACCTGCAACGCTTGCGGGTCGGCCTCCAGCAGTGCCTGGGATTCCTCGATGAAGCCCGGGCGATAGAAGGCCCAGTCATCCTCGCAATGGAACACCCAGAAGGTCTTGATCTGCGAATAGGCGGCGTCCACCGAGCGCAACTGCCCAAGCTTGGGATTGTTGACGATGAAGGTGGTGTGCTCGCGCCAGTGTTCCGGGATGCAGCCACGCACTGCCTCGTCACCGGAGTCTTCGGTGATGAAGACTTCACGGATGGGCGCCGTGTTGTAGCGGTCGAAACTTTCGAGCGTGCGCTTGAGCAGTTCGAATCGACCACAGCTGGTCACCACCAGTGTGATCTCGCTGTTTTCACTGAAGATCATGGCTTCCTCGATGTGTGTAGGGCTTAACGCGACAGGCCGATGGCCAGCAGCACACGCTCCAGCAGGCCAGGCTTCGCGGCCGGGCGCAGCGGCGCGCGCATGGCCTCGGTGATCGCCTGCCCGAGCGCGTGGAAGGTATAGCGCTGCTCGGCCAACTGCTGGCCATTGCGCGAGATACGCTCGGCCAGGGCGAGATCGCCACGCAGCCGGGCGAGCTTCTCGCGCAACTGCTCGAGGTCGCGGTAGAGCACGATATTGTGCATGTCGACGAAGCCCAGCGCCTGGTTCTCTTCCTCGCCCTGGTCATAGGCGAACAGGACGCAGCCACAGGCCATGGCTTCGAAGTTCTTGATCATGTACTCGCCCATGCCGACGTCGGCACTGACGAAAAAGCGGATGCGGCTGAGAGTCCGGCTGTACTCCTCGCCGGATTTGGTACGGGTGATCAGCAGGTTTTCCACCGCCGCAATCGACTCGAGCATCTGCTTGCGCCCGGAGTAGGCCACGCTGCGCAGGCTGCCGACGAACGCCAACTCGATATCACGCTCATGGTTTTCATTGCGCAGCAGCGCCTGGTCGTAACCCTTGGGCACGAAGATCGCGTCGAAGCCTTCGTCGCGCAGGCGTCGGGTGACCACTGCGCCGGAGGTGATGATGCGCGCCCATGGCAGCTGGCGGTAGTACTCGCTGAATTTGCCGGTGTACTTGCAGGGAATGTAATTCTGGTAGGCGTCGTGCTCGAGGATCACCAGGTTCGGGATCGTCCGAATGAAGCGTGCCTGGCGGATCTCTTTCTTGAACCGCAGGAAGAACAGGATGCGGTCGTACTGCTCGACCTGCACATGCTCGCGGAAATAGCTGCGCAGATCGGCCTGCTCGTCACCGGTCAACCAACGGATATCGCACTCGCAGTCGGCCGCGATGCCTTCGTACAGACGGTCCAGGATGGCGCGTTGCTCTTTCTGGACCAGGAACAGGACTTTCACCGTGGTTCTCTCTTGTCGATCATTGTGCCGACCCACAGCAGTTCGTGGCGCCGTACGGCCTTGCGGAAGAATTCATTTTCACCGAATGCGGGCCAGCGCCGGGCGGCGAGGCAGCGCTGCAGGAAGCGACGGATTCGGCGCTTGAGCGGGGCCGCAGGCTGCAGGTCGTGCATCATACCCAAAGCGATGGCCTTTTGCCTCTGCTCTTGCGCATCCACCCCAAGCACCCAAGGGCGCATGGGCATGCCGGCATCGAAGAAGGGTGGCAAAGGTACACCGGTACCGGCATCACCCATCGGCCAACGGTCATTGTCGTGCAGGTGGTTGGCGTAGAACAGCAGGGTTTCAGGCCGCCAGTCGGCGCTCTGCAACGCCTGCTGCAAGGCGTCATGGGCACACACATGGTCCGGGTGCGGATCGAGGGTCGGATGCGGCATCACGATGGTTGCCGGACGCGCGCGCTCGATGAGTTCGCGCAGGTCCTGGACCAGGTTGGTCCAGCTCGGCCGGCCATC
The DNA here is from genome assembly GCF_028369275.1 of Mitsuaria sp. RG. Taxonomy (NCBI): domain Bacteria; kingdom Pseudomonadati; phylum Pseudomonadota; class Betaproteobacteria; order Burkholderiales; family Sphaerotilaceae; genus Roseateles; species Mitsuaria sp. RG. The sequence continues at coordinate 49,436 of NZ_JAQMYQ010000023.1, read as the reverse complement.
GGCATCGCTTTGCAACGCGACTTCGTTGAAACGACGGAATGGCCGGGTGTCGGCCAGGTCCGCCTCGCGCGACGGGATCGATGCCTCGGGCTCGGCCTGCATGGCAGGCAACTGCATGCAGAAATAGCCCAACTGCACGGATTGACTGGAAGGCACGCCGGCCCAACGCGGCACGGCGACGCTGTCCCAGCTGCGCAATTGGCCCTTGAGCCGGGCCGCCTCGACCAGGTCGAGGCCGAAGGTGTCGCGGTAGTACTCGTTCTCGATCTCGCCAGCGGTGAGGGTCACGATCCAGCTGCTCTTCGCCTGGGAATAGGCAGCGAACGCCGCCAGCTCGGCATCGTCGGCATGAGGGGCGATAACCATCAGGGTGCCAGCCAGGTAGTCGGGGTGACGCAGCACCAGCAACTCCATCTCGGGTGCTACGCGACAATGGCGACCACTCAGGCGCAACTGTCCGGCGTTCAGCGCCTCGGCCTGCCCGCTCAGGTTCAGGTAGCGCACACCTCTCACACCCCGCTCGAAGGCCTGGTAATCGGCGACACCACCGTCGATACGTACTGCCGGATCGAACAGCCGCCCCAACCAGCCGGCGCGCAGGCTCACCCGCAACAACAGGGTCTCGCTACCGTCCAGCGTGCAATCGCCCGGCAAGGCCAGCACCCCACCCTGGCTGCGCAGCGCATGACGCTCGCTGGCTTGCAGGTCGTACTGGTAGTCGCTGCCCGGCACATAGAAGAGGTGGTCGGAAAACCAGGCCTCATGAGCCACCCACAGCAGCACCGCGAGCACGGGCGGCAGCCACAGCGCCCACAGCGCCGAGAACAGCAGCACGACCAGCGCCAGCAGCAGGATCACCCGTTTGCGCTTGCGATGGCGTTTGAGCAGTTGCTGTTTGTTGGCGCTCATGTTCAGACCTGGAAGACGTTGACGGGGTTGCACCAACGATCCTTGTACTCCCGGTCGGACCGACCGAACGAGAACCGCAGCGCCTTGCCGCGGGTATTGGCATCCTCCCAGGCGGCCTGGGTATTGAGGAAGCTCAATACGCTACCAGGGCTGAAAGCCTTGGTCTCTGGATCGACACCGCCGTTTACATATTCGACGCTGATCCATTGCGGCGCCTCGACGCGATACACCAGTTGAATGGCGATGGGCGCCCCTTCAAGGAACAGCACCGAACCGATCAGCAGCTCGCGCAGGCGCTCGACCACCTCTGCCATGCGGGCCGCGCCGGTGGCCGGGAAGCCCCAGCGACGCTGGAACAAGTCACAGTACATCGCGGCGGTCTCGGCTGCAGTGAAATCGCCGATCGGTCGCACCTGGCCACCCGCCTCTTCCAGCAGGCGCAGCTCACGACGCTGGTTGTAGCGGAATTTCTTCGACAGATCTTCATGGGGCCGCGCCATGGCCAACTGCTCAGGTTGTGCCTTCAGGCCGGCGAAACGGCCCTGGTTCAACTCCGACAGGTAGCGACCGGCGTGGCGCAGTGGCGCCCCGGCATCGGCGGCGGCTGGCAGGATGATCTCGGCATTGCCCAGGTCGAACAGGCCTTTCTTGCCTTCACGCTTGAGCACGTCCTTGGACAGCGCCAGGTGGCGCCCCCAGGTTGGCAGCGCGGCCTTGAGCTCGGCGCCCTGGAACCAGCCCAGGTAACGCACCGGGATCCCGGCCAGGTCCGCCAGTTGCTCGATCACCAACGGGTGCGTGGCGACACTGCCGCCAAAACGCTGCCAGGCTTCGTTGTAGGCGGCCGCATCGATCACTTGCCAGCCGCGTTCACGCCAGGCCTTGAGATGATTGAGCATCAGGCCTCCGCCATCAGCGCGCGGACGTGCGGCAGTTGCCAGAAGGCATCCCGCACTGCCGAGTCACTGAAGCGCTGCTGCAGGCGCTGCAGCATATGCCCGGCGCATGCCTCGCGCTGCTGCGCGTCCAGTCCGGCCATGTGCTTCAAGCCCTGGGCCAGCTGCGCGGCATCGCCCAGCGGGAACAGCACACCCACACCCTCGACCACTTCCCGGGCGCCGCCACAGGCGGTGGCCAGCACCGGCACGCCAGCGACCATGGCTTCGAGCAGGACCATGCCGAACGGCTCATGGTCGGAGCTCAGGGCGAACACGTCGAAAGCGCGGAAATAGCGGCGTGCATCCGGCACCTGGCCGAGGAAGTCGACCTGCCCGGCGATGCCCAACTCGGCAGCCAGGGCCTTGAGTTTCGCCTCGAGGCGCCCCTTGCCCAGGATCGCCAGGCGTGCACCGGCCGGCAACCCCGGCAAGGCTTCGGCGAAACCACGCAGCAGCGTGGCCTGGTCCTTGTCCGGATGCAGGCGACCGACGTTACCGACCACCCAGGCACGTTCATCCAGGCCCAAGGCCCGGCGCGCCTCGTCACGCGGCACCAGGCTGGCCTGCAGTGCCTCGACATCGATGCGGTTGTACAAAGTCTGGATACGCTCGGCCGGCCACTGGCCCAGGCAGCGTCGCATGTCGTCGCGCACCGCATCCGACACACCGAGCAGGCTCAGGCGCTTGCGGAACAGGTTGGCGAACAGCCGCCGCCCCTTGCGCTCATAATCACCGAAGGCATGGTGCACGCCGATTACCGGCAAGCCGGTCCCCAGCAGCGCAACATAGATCGGCTTGAAGCGGTGGGCGATGCAAAAGCTGAAATTGCGCTGCGCGGCGATCTTGCGCAGCGCGCGGATCGCGCCCAGCTTCAGGCCGCGCACGGCCTTGGAACTGAACTCGAGAAACAGCACCTCGTCCGAGGCACAGCCAGCCGCTACTTTCGCGTCGGCTGCCCCGGTGAGGAACACGGTAGTGACCTTGTAGCCGCTGCCCTGGAACAGGCTGGCGTATTGACGGGCACAATCGAGGAACGGCCCGTCATAGCCATGGCAGAACTGCAGGATGCGCGGTTCAGAGCGGCTGGTCATACGGCGCGGCGCCTTCCTTGACCACCAGGATGTCTTCCATGATCAGGTACTGCAGGTCCGAGCCGAAGAACATGTTCAGGGCGTCGGTCGGCGAGCAGATCATCGGTTCGCCACGGCGGTTCAGCGAGGTGTTCAGCGACACGCCGTTGCCGGTCAGGTCTTCCAGCGCCTTCATCATGTCGTAGTAGCGCGGGTTGTACTCGCGCTTGAGCACCTGGGCGCGCGAAGTGCCGTCCTCGTGGACGACTTCCGGCACGCGGGTCTTCCACTCTTCGGCGACTTCGAAGGTGAAGGTCATGAATGGCGCGGGGTGATCGATCTTGATCATCTGCGGCGCGACGGTGTCGAGCATCGACGGGCAGAAAGGTCTCCAGCGTTCGCGGAACTTGATCTGGTGGTTGATGCGGTCGGCCACGCCTTCCACGCTCGGGCAGCCAATGATCGAACGACCGCCCAGAGCGCGCGGACCGAATTCCATGCGCCCCTGGAACCAGGCCACCGGGTTGCCATCGACCATGATCTTGGCGATCTGCTCAGGCATGTTCTCGAGCTTGCGCCATTTCGGCTGGCTCGGGTGACGGGCACAGGCGGCGATCACGTCTTCGTTGGAATACGCAGGGCCGAGGTAGACATGCTCCATCTTCTCGACCGGCACGCCACGGGCGTGGGAAACGTAGGCGGCCGCACCAACGGCGGTACCGGCGTCGCCGGAGGCCGGCTGGACGAACAGCTCCTTCACATCATCACGGGCGATGATCTTCTGGTTCAGCTTGACGTTCAACGCGCAACCGCCGGCGAAGGCCAGCTTGCCGGTCTCTTTCAGCGTGTCGCCCAGGTAATGGTCGATCATCTGCAGGGCCAGCTTCTCGAACAGCGCCTGCATGCTGGCGGCGTAGTGGATGTACGGCTCGTCGGCGATGTCGCCTTCACGTTTCGGGCCCAGCCACTCGATCAGCTTGGGCGAGAAGTAGAAGCCCTTGCCCTTCTCTTTATAGCGACGCAGGCCGATAACGTTGGCGTATTCGGTGTTGATCACCAGCTCGCCGTTTTCGAAGCTGGCCAGGCGCGAGAAGTCATACTTGCTGGCGTCGCCATACGGCGCCATGCCCATGACCTTGAACTCGCCATCGAGCATTTCGAAGCCGAGGAACTCGGTGATCGCGCCATACAGGCCACCCAGCGAGTCCGGATCGAAGAATTCCTTGATCTTGTGAATCTTGCCGTTTTCGCCGTAGCCGAAGAAAGTGGTGGCGTACTCGCCCTTGCCGTCGATACCGAGGATCGCGGTTTTCTCTTTGAAACCCGAGCAGTGGTAGGCGCTGGAGGCGTGGGCCAGGTGGTGCTCGACCGGCTCGATCTTGATCTTTTTCGGATCGAAGCCCAGTTGCTCCAGGCACCAGACGATCTTCTTGCGGTAGCGCTTGTAGCGGCGGTTGCCCATCAGCAGCGCGTCCAGGGCGCGGTCCGGGGCGTACCAGTAGCGCTTGGCGTAGTGCCAGCGGGCCTTGCCGAACAGGCTGATCGGGGCGAACGGAATGGCCACCACGTCGACGTCAGACGGCTTGATGCCGGCCTGCTCCAGGCAGAACTTCGCCGACTCGTAGGGCATGCGGTTCTTCGCATGCTTGTCACGCACGAAGCGCTCTTCTTCGGCGGCGGCAATCAGCTTGCCGTCGATGTACAGGGCCGCGGAAGGGTCATGGCTAAGGGCGCCGGACAGGCCAAGAATCGTCAGTGCCAAGGGTCTAGCCTCTCAAATCGGTATGAAGTGCGCCAACGGCCATTCGGGCGGATGGCGGCTAAAGGGCGGGATTATAACGCAAAGATGGCGGACACACCGCCCCCTTGTAGGAGCGGCCTTGTGCCGCGAAAGGGCTGCGAAGCAGCCCCGGCAATTTCAGCGGCGCATATGAAATCCGGGGCCGCTGCGCAGCCCTTTCGCGGCACAAGGCCGCTCCTACAGGGTTCGTGCGGGTTATTCGGCGATCAGCCAGTCCATGCGCAAGCTGCCGGCGGTCTGCGCCAGCTCCTTGGCCAGCCACGGCAGCAGCGTCTTGAGCTCATCTTCCAGGCCCCAAGGCGGGTTGGCGATGGCCAGGCCCGAGCCGTTCAGGCCCTGTGGGCTGTCCTGGTGATGCACGTACAACTCGACCCGCAGCAGCTTCGGCGCGCCGGTGCTGGTCAGGTCCTGGTAGAAACGGGTCAGCGAGCGCTGGTCCTTGATCGGGTACCAGATCGCCGCGACAGTCTGGCGCATGCGACCGATCGCCTCTTTCATGGCCACGGTGCAGCGCTTGAGCTCGTCGGCCTGCTCGAACGGCGGGTCGATCAGCATGATGGCGCGCTTTTCCTGCACCGGCAGAAGCGCCCGCGGGATGTGCCAGCCTTCACCCAGGTGAACGGTGACCCGCGGATCCTTCTTCATGTTCTCCTTGAGCAGCGCCCCATCTTCAGGGTGCTTCTCGTTGAGCAAGGCGCGGTCCTGCTGGCGCATCAGGCGGCGCGCGAGCTCGGGCGAGCCCGGGTAGTAGCGCAGCTCGCCATCCGGGTTCAGGCGTTTGATGATGCGCAGGTAGTCTGCGGCCGCTTCCGGCAGGTCGTCGCGGTTCCACAGGCGGGCCACGCCCTCGAGGTATTCGCCGGTACGGCTCGCCTGGTCACCCTGCAGGTCGTAGAGACCCAGGCCAGCGTGAGTGTCGATGTAGGCGAACGGCTGCTCCTTGCGCGACATCAGGGCGATGAGGCGGGTGAGCACGATGTGCTTGAGGACGTCGGCGTGATTGCCGGCGTGGAAGGCGTGACGATAGTTCATGAGGACTCCTGCGGGGGCGCCAAGTTTACCTTGCCTTGCAGCCGGCAAAAAGCATCGCGGGGCAAGCCCGCTCCCACAAATGCCCGAGGACACGTGGGAGCGGGCTTGCCCCGCGATAGGGATAACGCCGATTCAGCAGGCGTTACTTGTCAGCGTGGTACGCCGCATCAGCAGTTTCAAAACGCGAAACCATGCTGTTCGACGGGCTGCCCAGCTTGCTCACCACAAAGATGGCGATGCTGGCGAACAGGAAGCCCGGAATGATCTCGTACAGACCCATGTCCACGTAGTTCTTCCACAGGATCACGGTCAGCGCACCGACCACGATACCAGCCAGCGCGCCGTTGCGAGTCATGCCCTTCCACAGCACCGAGATCAGCACCACCGGACCGAAGGCGGCACCGAAGCCGGCCCAGGCGTAGGCCACCAGGCCCAGCACGCGGTTCTCGGGGTTGGCGGCCATGGCGATGGCGATCAAGGCAACGGCCAGGACCATCAGGCGACCGACCCAGACCAGCTCGGTCTGCGAGGCATTCTTGCGCAGGAACGACTTGTAGAAGTCCTCGGTCAGGGCGCTGGAGCACACCAGCAGCTGGCAGCTCAGGGTGCTCATCACCGCGGCCAGGATGGCCGACAGCAGCACACCGGCGATCCATGGGTTGAACAGGATCTTGGCCAGCTCGATGAACACGCGCTCATGGTTCTCGGTCACCGGACCCGCCAGGTCAGGATGCGCCGAGAAGTAGGCGATGCCGAAGAAACCGACGGCGCAGGTACCGGCCAGGCACAGGATCATCCAGGTCATGGAGATGCGGCGGGCGTTGGCGATCGACTTGACCGAGTCGGCGGCCATGAAGCGCGCCAGGATGTGCGGCTGGCCGAAGTAGCCCAGGCCCCAACCCATCAGCGAGATGATGCCGATGAAGGTCGCGCCCTTGAACATGTCGAAGTGAGCCGGGTTCACCGCCTCGATCGCCAGGAAGGTGGTATCGAAGCCACCGGTGGAGATCAGCACGATGATCGGGGTCAGGATCAGCGCGAAGATCATCAGCGAGGCCTGCACGGTATCGGTCCAGCTCACCGCCAGGAAGCCACCAACGAAGGTGTAGGCGATGGTGGCCGCGGCACCGGCCCACAGAGCGGTCTCGTAGGACATGCCGAAGGTGCTTTCGAACAGACGGGCGCCGGCGACGATGCCGGAAGCGCAGTAGATGGTGAAGAACACCAGGATGACGATCGCCGAGATGATCCGCAGCAGACCGGTCTGGTCTTCAAAACGGCTGGAGAAGTAGTCCGGCAGGGTCAGGGCGTCACCGTTGTGCTCGGTCTGCACGCGCAGACGGCCGGCGACGAACAGCCAGTTCAGGTAGGCGCCGACGGTCAGGCCGATGGCGATCCAGGCCTCGGAAAGGCCCGCGAAGTAGATGGCGCCCGGCAGGCCCATCAACAGCCAGCCGCTCATGTCCGATGCGCCGGCGGAAAGCGCGGTGACCACGCTGCCGAGACTACGGCCGCCGAGAATATAGTCGGAAAGGTTCTTGGTGGAGCGATAGGCGGCGAAGCCGATCAGCACCATTGCCGCAATGTAGACCACGAAGGTGATCGTTAGTGGATTGCCCATGAGTTGTGCCCTGGCGTTGTTTTTATCTCTTGCGACCGCCGCGCACGACGGTTGCACCCAGGCGGCGCATCCTATGCAACAACATGAACGAGGTGCAACCATTTTTCATTTGCAAGTTGCACCCAGCCATGGCTTTTCGGATAAAGCCCCTTTTTTGCTCCTTTTCGGAGCAAACATAGCGTTTTACATAAGCAAAAGCAGTAAAAAAGACCGTTTTGGCTGTAAGGAAACAGCCTTCAGACGAGTTGCACCTTTACCGTGAAGAATTCGGGTTGCACCCGGTTGCACCCGAATTGTCCTACAGGCTAATCTTGCCTTCAGCTTAGGTCACATCCGTGGCCAATAACGAGGATAAGAAATGGCGACGACCACCCTTGGGGTCAAACTCGACGACCCGACCCGTGAGCGACTCAAAGCAGCTGCGCAGTCCATCGACCGCACGCCGCACTGGTTGATCAAGCAAGCGATCTTCAACTATCTCGAGAAGCTCGAGGGTGGCGCCACCCTGAACGACCTCAACGGCCATGCCGCCGCTGGCGATGACGCCGGCGAAGTCGCCGCCGACCACGCCCACCAGTGCTTCCTGGAGTTCGCCGAAAGCATCCTGCCGCAGTCGGTACTGCGCTCGGCGATCACTGCCGCCTACCGCCGCCCCGAGCAGGAAGTGGTGCCAATGCTGCTGGAGCAGGCACGCCTGCCGGCCGCCCAGGCAGAAGCCACCAACAAGCTGGCCGCGAACCTGGCCGACAAGCTGCGCAACCAGAAGAGCGCCGGCGGCCGTGCCGGCATCGTCCAGGGCCTGCTGCAGGAGTTCTCGCTGTCGTCCCAGGAAGGCGTGGCGCTGATGTGCCTGGCCGAAGCGCTGCTGCGCATCCCCGACAAAGGTACCCGTGACGCGCTGATCCGCGACAAGATCAGCACCGGCAACTGGCAGCCGCACCTGGGCAACAGCCCGTCGCTGTTCGTCAACGCCGCCACCTGGGGCCTGCTGCTGACCGGCAAGCTGGTCAGCACCCACAACGAATCCGGCCTGACCTCCTCGCTCACCCGCATCATCGGCAAGAGCGGCGAGCCGATGATCCGCAAGGGCGTCGACATGGCCATGCGCCTGATGGGCGAGCAATTCGTCACCGGCGAGACCATCGCCGAGGCCCTGGCCAACGCCAGCAAGTTCGAAGCCAAGGGCTTCCGCTACAGCTACGACATGCTCGGCGAAGCCGCGCTGACCGAGCACGACGCGCAGAAATACCTGGCCTCCTACGAGCAGGCGATCCACTCGATCGGCAAGGCTTCGCACGGCCGTGGCATCTATGAAGGCCCGGGCATCTCGATCAAGCTCTCGGCCCTGCACCCACGCTACAGCCGCGCCCAGTACGAACGCGTGATGAGCGAGCTGTACCCGCGCCTGCTGTCGCTGACCCTGCTGGCCAAGCAGTACGACATCGGCCTGAACATCGACGCCGAGGAAGCCGACCGCCTGGAGCTGTCGCTGGACCTGCTCGAGCGCCTGTGCTTCGAGCCGTCGCTGGCCGGCTGGAACGGTATCGGCTTCGTCATCCAGGCCTACCAGAAGCGCTGCCCGTACGTGATCGACTACGTCATCGACCTGGCCAAGCGCAGCCGTCACCGCCTGATGATCCGCCTGGTGAAGGGCGCCTACTGGGACAGCGAGATCAAGCGCGCCCAGGTCGAGGGCCTGGAAGGCTATCCGGTCTACACCCGCAAGGTGTACACCGACGTGTCCTACGTCGCCTGCGCCCGCAAGCTGCTGGCCGTGCCAGAAGCCATCTACCCGCAGTTCGCCACCCACAACGCCCACACCCTGTCGGCCATCTACACCATCGCCGGGCAGAACTACTACCCGGGCCAGTACGAGTTCCAGTGCCTGCACGGCATGGGCGAACCGCTGTACGAGCAAGTCGTGGGCAAGATTTCCGAGGGCAAGCTGAACCGTCCGTGCCGCGTGTACGCGCCGGTCGGCACCCACGAGACCCTGCTGGCCTACCTGGTCCGCCGCCTGCTGGAAAACGGCGCCAACACCTCGTTCGTCAACCGCATCGCCGACCACTCGATCTCCATCCAGGAACTGGTCGCCGACCCGGTCGCCAGCATCGAGCGCATGGGCACCCAAGAGGGCAGCATCGGCCTGCCGCACCCGCGCATCCCGATGCCGCGTGAACTGTACGGCAGCGAGCGGGCCAACTCGGCCGGCATCGACATGGCCAACGAACACCGCCTGGCGTCGCTGTCCTGCGCCCTGCTGGCCACCGCCCACAACGACTGGAAAGCCGCCCCGCTGCTGGGCTGCGCCGCCAGCGAACAGCCGGCCGCGCCGGTGCTCAACCCGGCCGACCACCGCGATGTCGTGGGTCATGTGCAGGAAGCCACCGTCGCCGACGTCGACAACGCCATCCAGTGCGCGCTGAACGCCGCGCCGATCTGGCAGGCCACCCCGCCGGCCGAGCGCGCCGCGATCCTCGAACGCGCCGCCGACCTGATGGAAGCCGACATCCAGCCGCTGATGGGCCTGCTGGTGCGCGAAGCCGGCAAGACCTACGCCAACGCCATCGCCGAGGTGCGCGAGGCCGTGGACTTCCTGCGCTACTACGCGGTGCAGGCACGCAACGACCTGCGCAACGACAGCTGCCGCCCGCTGGGCCCGGTGGTGTGCATCAGCCCGTGGAACTTCCCGCTGGCGATCTTCTCCGGCCAGGTGGCCGCGGCCCTCGCCGCTGGCAACCCGGTACTGGCCAAGCCGGCCGAACAGACCCCGCTGGTCGCCGCCCAGGCCGTGCGCCTGCTGCTGGAAGCCGGCATCCCCGAAGGCGTGCTGCAACTGCTGCCAGGCCAGGGCGAAACCGTCGGTGCCGGCCTGGTCGGTGACGAGCGCGTCAAGGGCGTGATGTTCACCGGTTCCACTGAAGTCGCCCGCCTGCTGCAGCGCAACATCGCCGGCCGCCTGGACAACCAGGGCCGCCCGATCCCGCTGATCGCCGAAACCGGCGGCCAGAACGCCATGATCGTCGACTCCTCGGCGCTGACCGAGCAGGTGGTGATCGACGTGGTGTCCTCCGCATTCGACAGCGCCGGCCAGCGTTGCTCGGCCCTGCGCGTGCTGTGCCTGCAGGAAGACTCCGCCGACCGCGTGATCGAGATGCTCAAGGGCGCCATGGCCGAAAGCCGCCTGGGCAACCCGGAGCGCCTGTCCGTGGACATCGGCCCGGTGATCGACGCCGAAGCCAAGGCTGGTATCGAGAAGCACATCCAGGGCATGCGCGACAAAGGCCGCACCGTCTACCAGGTGGCCATCGCCGAAGGCGAGGAAATCAAGCGCGGCACCTTCGTGATGCCGACCCTGATCGAGCTGGAAAGCTTCGACGAGCTCAAGCGCGAGATCTTCGGCCCGGTGCTGCACGTGGTGCGCTACAACCGCAAGGACCTGGACCAGCTGATCGAGCAGATCAACGCTTCCGGCTACGGCCTGACCCTGGGCGTGCACACCCGCATCGACGAGACCATCGCCAAGGTGGTGGACAACGTCAACGCCGGCAACATGTACGTCAACCGCAACATCGTCGGTGCCGTGGTCGGCGTGCAGCCGTTCGGCGGTGAAGGCCTGTCGGGCACCGGCCCGAAAGCCGGTGGCCCACTGTACCTGTACCGCCTGCTGTCGACCCGCCCGGCCGACGCCATCGCCCGCCACTTCCAGGCCGACGATGCGCGCAGCCAGGCCGACACCACCCTGCGCGACCAGCAGCTCAAGCCGCTGACCACCCTCAAGACCTGGGCGGCCAGCAGCCAGATGAGCGACCTGGCCGCGCTGTGCGAGCAGTTCGCCGAGCAGTCGCAGAGCGGCATCACCCGCGTGCTGCCAGGCCCGACCGGCGAGCGCAACACCTACAGCGTGCTGCCACGCGAGCACGTGCTGTGCCTGGCCGACAACGAGGCCGACCTGCTGGCCCAGCTGGCGGCGGTACTGGCCGTGGGTAGCTCGGCGGTGTTCCAGGACGGCGAGCCGGCCAAGACCGTGCGCGGCCGCCTGCCGAAGGAGCTGCAAGCGAAGATCAAGCTGGCGGCCGACTGGAGCAAGGATGACGTGGCCTTCGACGCGGTCATCCACCACGGTCACTCCGACCAGTTGCGCGGCGTCTGCGAGCAGGTGGCCAAGCGTGCCGGGGCGATCGTCGGCGTGCACGGGCTGTCGAGCGGCGATCACCAGATCGCCCTGGAACGCCTGGTGATCGAGCGGGCGGTGAGTGTTAACACCGCGGCGGCGGGCGGTAACGCCAGCCTGATGACCATCGGCTGACACTGACGGTCGTTGAACAGGAAAAGGAGAGCTCAGGCTCTCCTTTTTTGTGGGAGCAACTGTCTTGCCGAGATTTCTCAACCTAGAACGGTCCCTCTATGAAAGGGCCGCTGAGCGGCCCCAGCAATCTTTGCATCAATGCTGAAATCCTGGGGCTGCTACGCAGCCCTTTCGCGGCACAAGGCCGCTCCTACACAGGTTGGCGCAGTGCCTGTAGGAGCGGCCTTGTGCCGCGAAGAGGCCGGCACTGACAACACAAGTCTCAGTGCTTCATGCCAAGCTCGGCATCATCCATCAATGCCTTGGCCAGGGCGCTCAGGTAATACGACGCCCAGAGCAACTGGGGCTTTTCCTCCATGATCCCGGTGATGGTCAGGTCGCGCACGCAGCCCATCAGCTCCGACGCTTGATCGCGGGCGTCCTGGCAGGGGATGCCGGGCTCGATGCAGAACAGCGGGTCGGTCATGCCTTCGCCTTGGTAGAACTTGGTCTTGCCGGCGGTGGTGTGGGTGTCTTCTGTGGTCATGATTATCTCCCTGAAATGGTTGGTGCCTGTGCGGACGCCATCGCGGGGCAAGCCCGCTCCCACGCCAGAACTCAGTAGGCCTCGGCTGCGTGGGAGCGGGCTTGCCCCGCGATTGGGCTTAATGCAACGTCGGCGCCTGCGCCGGCATCTGCACCTGGATCAACGCCGCTTCGAGCAACACACGCAGCGATTCCATTTCATGCATCGACGCCATCATCAACACGGCAGCCGGCGACCTGGGTTTGAGCTGTACGGCGTGATGGGCCACGGTCAAGGCGCACAGGGCGTACTCGGTGGCCTGGATGAGGGTGTCTTCGAGGGAATGAGGGTTGTGGGGGGGATCGGGGACAATCTTCAACATAGCTACCTCTTGCTGATCAAGTGGGACCACCACCCGTTGCTGTCAAACAAGAAGGTGGCAGCTGTATATGGGTTGACAGACCGGTCAGCAAGAGCAAAACCCCGGCGCACGCGAAGTGCCCCACATACAGCCGCCATAAAGGGCAAAGCCGTTGAGTAAGCTCTTGATAATCGGCCTGTCAAAGCCGGTCGCTGATTGTGCAGCGACCGTCCGAGACTAGAGGCCAACCCGGAGCACCGCAATGGCTTGAAAGGGCTTGGGAGTATGTTTGGGAATTGGACTACATGGAATAGGGAAAGTCTTGGAATCTGCGTAGGAAACGCACTGCGGCTCGGCCATTCGAGCCATAGGTGCGACTGGAAAGCTGCGATTAATTTGAGGCCAAAACAGCCATCAGGCCGATTTCTTTTTCACCGTGAAGTCAACTTCCAGGTCGGCGTTCGCCAGAATATTCACCAGTGCATCCAGCGAGAACTTGTCTATCTTGCCATTGAGCAAGTCACTCAAGCGTGGCTGAGTCAGATGCAGTCGCCGTGCTGCGTCTTTCTGCGGCAGATCCCAGGACCGGACAATCCTGGCCAACACCCTCATCAGCTTCGCCCGAAGCCGCAGGTTCTCGGCCTCTTCCGGTGAGTCGAACAGCGCATCCCATACCGAAGTGGAGCGTTCGTTTGTCATCGCAAATCCCTCTGTGCATCCATCTCGTTCAAACACTGTCGACTCCAGCTCAGCAGGCGCCCAACAATTTGTATCGCGCTTTCGCCAGATCGATATCGCGCTTTTCCGTCTTCTCGGTCGTCTTGCGAAACGCGTGCAGGACATAAACCGCTTCTGGTCGACTCACGACGTAGAACACCCGAAACGCCCCGTCCTGACACTTGATGCGGATTTCCCGCGTCCCAGGCCCAACGCTTTCCATTGGTTTCCAGTCGAAGGGGGCCTCACCGTCCTGGATCAGCTCCAGCTGATACCCGGCCCGCTGCCTTGCCACAATCGGAAAGTCCCGCAGGTCCTGCTTGCTGCTACCCAACCATTCGATTGGCTTTTGCCCATCATGCATCCTGCACGCTCCCGCCAATGCACTCGCCTGGCTTGTCCTTATCGGAGACGTAAGCTCTCCATGAGCGGCAAAGATAAAACTATATCGATATCGATATAAGTGCAATTGCGTGACAAGGCTTTGCGACGGGTAACACCTACGCCCATACTGCCCGGCGCAACCCAAAGACGGCCTGGGCGATGGCAACTTCTGCCCCCATATCACCCAAACCAATTAACCTGTCCCCTGCCCTATTACCTTGCCTAGACTCGCTGCATCCCGAACCAGGAATGCCGCCATGTCCGAGCAACTCCTCAGCAGCCGCAACCTCGCCTTCGAACTCTACGAAGTCCTCGACGCCGAAGCCCTGACCCAGCGCCCGCGCTTCGCCGAGCACAGCCGCGAGACCTTCGACGCGGCGCTGACCACCGCCCGTACCATTGCCGAAAAGTACTTCGCCCCGCACAACCGCAAGGGCGACGAAAATGAGCCGCGCTACGTGGACGGCCGCGCCGAGCTGATCCCGGACGTTAAGCCTGCGGTCGACGCCTTCCTCGAAGCGGGCTTTCTCAACGCCAACCGCGACTTCGAAGTCGGCGGCATGCAGCTGCCCAGCCTGGTATCGCAGGCCTGCTTCGCCCACTTCCAGGCCGCCAACGCCGGCACCACGGCCTACCCGTTCCTGACCATGGGCGCGGCCAACCTGATCGAGAGCTTCGGCAGCGACGAACAGAAACGCCTGTTCCTGCAACCGATGATCGAGGGCCGCTACTTCGGCACCATGGCCCTGACCGAACCCCACGCTGGCTCGTCGCTGGCCGATATCCGCACCCGCGCCGAACCCGCGGGCGACGGCACCTACCAGCTCAAGGGCAACAAGATCTTCATCTCCGGTGGCGACCACGAGCTTTCGCAGAACATCGTGCACATGGTCCTGGCCAAGCTGCCGGACGCGCCGCCCGGGGTGAAGGGCATCTCGCTGTTCATCGTGCCCAAGTACCTGGTCAACGCCGACGGCAGCCTGGGGCCACGCAACGACGTGCTGCTGGCCGGGCTGTTCCACAAGATGGGCTGGCGCGGGACCACCTCCACCGCGCTTAACTTCGGGGACAACGGCCAGTGCGTCGGCTACCTGGTGGGCCAACCGCACCAGGGCCTGGCCTGCATGTTCCAGATGATGAACGAGGCGCGCATCGGCGTCGGCATGGGCGCGGTGATGCTGGGTTACGCCGGTTACCTGTATTCCCTGGACTATGCCCGTCAACGTCCACAGGGCCGCCTGCCGGACAACAAGGACCCGCACAGCCCCGCCGTGCCGATCATCGAGCACAGCGATGTGAAGCGCATGCTGCTGGCACAGAAGGCCTACGTCGAGGGTGCTTTCGACCTGGGCCTGTACGCTGCCCGGCTGTTCGATGACACCCACACCGCCGCGGATGCTGAGGCTCGCCGGCAAGCCTTGGAACTGCTCGACCTGCTCACCCCCATCGTCAAGTCCTGGCCCTCGGCGTTCTGCCTGAAAGCCAACGAACTGGCGATCCAGATCCTTGGCGGCCACGGCTACACCCGCGAATACCCGGTCGAGCAGTATTACCGCGACAACCGTCTCAACCCGATCCACGAGGGCACCGAGGGCATCCAGTCCCTCGACCTGCTCGGGCGCAAGCTGGCGCAGAACAACGGCGCCGGGCTCAAGCAACTGATTCGCCTGATCGCCGGCACCTGCGAGCGCGCCAGCCATCACCCGAACCTCGATCCGTTGCGCCAGCCCCTGGAGCACCTGGTCAATCGCCTGCAAAGCGTGACCCTCGCCCTGCTCGGCGACCTGGCCGCCGGCAAGGTCGCCGGCGCGCTGGCCAACTCGGCGCTGTACCTCAAGGTGTTCGGCCACTGCGTGATCGGCTGGCGCTGGCTGGAGCAGGCCATTCATGCCGAGGTCGGCCTGCTCAAGGGCAGCGACCGCGACTTCTATCAGGGCAAGCTCCAGGCCGCGCGTTATTTCCTCACCTGGGAGGTGCCGGGCTGCCATAATGACCTCGCTTTGCTCGAGGCCCGCGACGACACCTGCCTCGCGATGCAAGAGGGGTGGTTCTAGGGGGAGCCACCGCACACACGGAGATTTCCATGTTCGACTCCAGCACCCTGCTGCGCCAGCGCTTTGCCGCGCTGCGCAGCACGGCCGAACTGTTCTCGCTTCGCCATGTGAAACAATCGCACCAGTCACTGTCGGTACGGCGCAACGTCGCCGAGCCGCCCTTCTTCAGCCAGGACGAAGGCGCCATGCTCACCGTGCGGGTGGATGGCGTCGAGGCCTACGCGGCCACCGCCGACCTGTCCCAGGCCGGGCTGCAACGCGCCCTGGAGCAGGCCGAGGCGCTGGCCCGGCGGATCAAGGCCAGCAGCCTGCTCGACCTGAGCGGCCAGCCGGCCCCGGACGGGCGCCACGACCATGTCTCGCCCAACTTCGAACAGCCCCTGCCCAACCTCGCCGACTGCCTGGACCTGCTGGCCGCCGAATCGGCCAGCGTGCCACGTGACGAACGCCTGGTGGACTGGCAGGCTAGCCTTGGCATCAGCGTGGTCGAGCAGACCTACCTGAACTCCGCCGGCGCCGAGCTGCGCCATGCCCAGCGCTTCGTCTACCCGGGCCTGGGTGTCACCGCCAGCGACGGCCAGGATAGCCAGAGCCGCAGCCTGGGCCGGGAGAACTTCGGCCAACAGGGCGGCGTCGAGGTGATCGAGCGCTGCGGCCTGGTCGGCGCGGCCCGCCGCGTGGCTGACGAGGCGCTGCAATTGCTGCTGGCACCCAATACCCCGAGTGGCCGGCGCGACCTGCTGCTGATGCCCGACCAGATGATGCTGCAGATCCACGAGTCCATCGGCCATCCACTGGAGCTGGATCGCATCCTGGGCGATGAGCGCAACTACGCCGGTACCAGCTTCGTCAAAGCCGGCGACTTCGGCCATCTGCAATACGGCTCGAAGCTGCTCAACGTGACCTTCGACCCGACCCTTCGCGAGGAGCTGGCCAGCTACAGCTTCGATGACGACGGCACCCCGGCCAGCAAGCAGTTCCTGATCCGCGACGGCCTGCTGGTTCGCCCCCTGGGCGGCGCGTTGTCACAGCTGCGCTCGGGCCTGGACGGCGTGGCCAACAGCCGTGCCTGCGGCTGGAATCGGGCGCCGATCGACCGCATGGCCAACCTCAACATCGAGCCGGGCGACCAGTCGCTCGCGCAACTGGTCAGTGGCATCGAGCACGGCATCCTGATGCGCACCAACCGCTCCTGGTCCATCGACGATGCGCGCAACAAGTTCCAGTTCGGTTGCGAGTGGGGGCAGTTGATCGAGCACGGCGAGCTCAAGGGCGTGGTCAAGAATCCTAACTACCGGGGCATCTCCGCCGATTTCTGGCGCAACCTCTCGGCCGTGGGCGACAGCAGCACCTTCCAGGTGCTTGGCACCCCCAACTGCGGCAAGGGCGAGCCCAACCAGGTGGTGCGGGTCGGTCACGCATCGCCCGCCTGCGTGTTCCGCCAGATCGACGTATTCGGGGGAGACGCCTGATGAGCACGTATCAACAACGCTTCGAGGACCTGCTTGGCGCCCTTCGCGACGCGGTGCTGCCCGAGGAGCAGTTCACCCTCGGCTACAACGCCGAGCATTCGCAGTTTGTACGCTTCAACCATGCCAAGGTGCGCCAGGCCGGATTGGTCGCCCAGGCCAGCGTGCAGTTGCGATTGATCCGCGACGGCCGCCAGGCCGAGCAGCACATCACCCTGGGCGATGACGCCGGGCTGGATCGCCAGCGCCTGCACGACGGCCTCGGGCAACTGCGTCAGACCCTGCCGTTGCTGCCGGTCGACCCGTACCTGAGCCTCGATCAGAGCGCTTGGCACAGCCACAGTCTGCTGGAGCAGCCACTGCCCGAGCTGGATGACGTGCTGACCCTGGTCGAACACGACGCCGGTGACCTGGACCTGGTCGGCATCTACGCCGCCGGCCCCATCTGCCGGGGCTTCGCCAGCTCCTTCGGGGCCTTCGGCTGGCACCAGGCCAACAGCTTCAACTTCGACTGGAGCCTGTTCCACGCCAACGGCCAGGCGGTCAAGGCCAACTATGCCGGGCAGGCCTGGAGCGGCGAGACCTTCGCCGCGCGCCTGCGCCAGGCCCGCGAACAGCTCGAGCATCTGGGCCGACCGGCCGTCACCCTCAAGCCCGGCAGCTACCGTGCCTACCTGGCGCCGGCGGCGATGGACGAGATTGCTGGCATGCTCTGCTGGGGTGGTTTCTCCGCCCAGGCCCTGGCCACGGGCAACAGCCCGCTGCAGCGCCTGTACAACGGCGACGCGCAACTGAGCCCACAAGTGAGCTTCAGCGAGCAGGTCAGCGGCTCGCTGAGCCCGGCGTTCTCCGACGAGGGCTCGCCCCGTCGCGACCTGCTGCTGATCGGCGAAGGCCGTGCGCTGGAGCGGCTGGTAAGCGCCCGCAGCGCCGCCGAGTTCGCCCAGGAGGCCAATGGCGCCGACAGCCATGAGTCACCGTGCGCGCTGAGCCTGGCCCCGGGCAACCTGCCCGGCGAAGAGGTGCTGGAGCGTCTGGGCACCGGGCTGTACATCAGCAACCTGTGGTACCTGAACTACTCGGACCTGCCCGCCGCGCGCATGACCGGGCTGACCCGCTTCGCCACCTTCTGGGTGGAAAACGGCCAGATCCAGGGGCCGGTAAGCACCATGCGCTTCGACGACAGCCTGTACAACCTGCTGGGTAGCCAGCTGGAGGACCTGACCCAGGAGCGCGAGATGATCCTCTCGACCAGCACCTACGGGCAGCGCAGCACCGGGTCGAGTCATCTGCCGGGGGCGTTGCTGAAGGGGTTGACCCTGACACTGTGATCCGCAGGACCGACCTCTTCGCGGGTAAACCCGCTCCCACAGGTTTGTCGATAACCCTGTGGGAGCGGGTTTACCCGCGAAGAGGTCGGCACAGGCAACACAAAACGTAGAGGTAGCTGATGTCCGATCGCGCACCACTGGACCCCGTCACCGCCCGCTGGATCCCCTGGGTGGTGGCCATCGCCTTCTTCATGCAGTCTCTCGACGGCACCATCCTCAACACCGCGCTGCCGGCCATGGCCCGCTCCCTGGCCGAAGACCCGCTGCGCATGCAGGGGGTGATCATCGCCTACATGCTCACCGTGGCCCTGCTGATCCCGGCCTCGGGCTGGATCGCCGACCGTTTCGGCACCAAACGCATCTTCTTCAGCGCCATCCTGCTGTTCAGCTTCGGCTCGCTCTTGTGCGCCATGGCCAACAGCCTCGGCTTCCTGATCCTCGCCCGGGTCATCCAGGGCCTGGGCGGCGCGCTGATGCTGCCGGTCGGGCGCCTGGTGGTGCTGCGCGCCTACCCGCGCTCGGAACTGGTGCGGATCATGAGTTTCATCACCATCCCCGGCCTGCTCGGCCCGCTGCTGGGCCCGACCCTGGGTGGCTGGCTGGTGGAGATCCTCAGCTGGCACTGGATCTTCCTGATCAACCTGCCGGTGGGCGCACTGGGCTGCTACGCCGTGTGGAAGTTCATCCCCGACCTGCGCGGCGCCGAACGCACCAGCTTCGATGGCCCGGGCTTCCTGCTGTTCGGCGCGGCGATGGTGCTGATCACCATCGCCATGGAAGGCCTGGGCGAACTGCACCTGCCACACCTGCGGGTGATGCTGTTGCTGTTCGCCGGCATGGCCTGCCTCGCCGCCTACTGGCTGCGCGCCGGGCGTGACCCGGAGCCGCTGTTCTCGCCCTCGCTGTTTCGCGTACGGACCTTTGCCATCGGCATTCTCGGCAACCTGTTCGCCCGCCTGGGCAGCGGCGCCCTGCCCTTCCTTGTGCCGTTGCTGCTGCAGGTGGCGCTGGGCTACTCGCCGGCCCAGGCCGGCATGAGCATGATCCCGCTGGCGGCGGCGGCGATGCTCGCCAAGTCCATCGCCCGGCCGCTGATCGAGCGCCTGGGCTACCGCATCGTGCTGACCGGCAACACCCTGCTGCTGGGCCTGCTGCTGGCCAGCCTGGGGCTGGTCGACGAGCAGACGCCCTATGCCGTGCTGCTGGGGCAACTGGCGCTGCTGGGCGCGGTCAACTCGATGCAATTCACGGCAATGAACACGGTGACGCTGATCGACCTCGACGACGCCAGCGCCAGCAGCGGCAACAGCCTGCTGTCAGTGGTCGCGCAACTGTCGCTGAGCCTGGGCGTGGCCTGCGCCGGCGCCTTGCTCGGCGGTTTCACCGCGGCCGGCAGCGGCGATGGCGTGGAGAGCACGCTGGGCGCGTTCCAACTGACCTTCGTCACCATCGGCGTGATGGCCATGCTGGCGGCGGCGATCTTCCTGCAACTGGCGCCGACGGACGGAAGGCGCGCCCGTCGTCCGGAACATCACGTCGAGTCGTAGGGCGAATGGCTTTGAGGCTGGTAGACTATGCGGCATTTTTCGCTTCGCACCGCAGGCCCGCCTCGTGACCGTTGAAAACACCGCTTTTGCCACCCTACCGCTGTCCGCCGCCATGCTGGCCAACCTGGACGCCCTGGGCTACGCCTCGATGACGCCGATCCAGGCCCAGAGCCTGCCGGTCATCCTCAAGGGCCAGGACCTGATCGCCCAGGCCAAGACCGGTAGCGGCAAGACCGCCGCCTTCGGCATCGGCCTGCTCAACCCGATCAACCCACGTTACTTCGGCTGCCAGGCCCTGGTGCTGTGCCCGACCCGCGAACTGGCCGACCAGGTGGCCAAGGAGCTACGCCGCCTGGCCCGCGCCGAGGACAACATCAAGATCCTCACCCTGTGCGGCGGCGTCTCGCTCGGCCCGCAGATCGCCTCGCTGGAACACGGCGCGCACATCATCGTCGGCACCCCGGGGCGCATCCAGCAGCACCTGGACAAAGGCACCCTGGTGCTCGACGGTCTCAACACCCTGGTCCTGGACGAAGCCGACCGCATGCTCGACATGGGCTTCTTCGACGCCATCGCCAGCATCATCGGCAAGACCCCGTCGCGCCGCCAGACCCTGCTGTTCTCCGCCACCTACCCGGCCGGCATCGAGCAACTGGCCAAGGACTTCATGCGCCAGCCGCAGCAGGTCAAGGTCGAGGCGCTGCACAGCGACAGCCAGATCGAACAGCGCTTCATCGAGATCGACCCGCAGCAGCGCCTGGAAGCGGTGACCCGCGTGCTCGGCCACTATCGCCCGCAGTCCTGCGTGGCGTTCTGCTTCACCAAGCAGCAGTGCGAGGACCTGGTCACCCACCTGACCGCCAAGGGCATCGTCGCCCAGGCCCTGCACGGCGACCTGGAGCAGCGCGACCGCGACCAGGTGCTGACGATGTTCGCCAACCGCAGCAGCTCGGTGCTGGTGGCCACCGACGTGGCCGCCCGCGGCCTGGACATCGACGGCCTGGACCTGGTGATCAACGTCGAGCTGGCCCGTGACGCCGAGATCCACGTGCACCGCGTCGGCCGTACTGGTCGCGCCGGTGAGAAGGGCGTGGCGATCAGCCTGGTGGCCCCTGCCGAAGGCCACCGCGCCCAGGCCATCGAGGACCTGCAGAACAAGCCGCTGCGCTGGGAACAGCTGGACAACCTCAAGAGCAAGGGCGGCGAGCCGCTGCTGCCGACGATGACCACCCTGTGCATCGGCGCCGGGCGCAAGGACAAGCTGCGCCCGGGCGACATCCTCGGCGCGCTGACCGGCGATGCCGGGTTGCCAGGCAAGCAGGTGGGCAAGATCGCCATCTTCGATTTCGTGGCGTTCGTGGCCGTGGAGCGGGCGGTGGCCAAGCAGGCGATGCAGCGGCTGAACAGCGGCAAGATCAAGGGTCGTGCCCTCAAAGTCCGTATCGTCTGACCTATTTTTGGGGCCGCTTTGCGGCCCTTTCGCGGCACAAGGCCGCTCCTACAGGGGGATCGCGTACATCCTGTAGGAGCGGCCTTGTGCCGCGAAAGGGCTGCAAGGCAGCCCCGGCAATTCTGAAGAGGTAACACCGTGCACTCCACCGACGTGATCATCCTCGGCGCCGGCGCCGCCGGCCTGATGTGTGCCCAGCTCAGCGCCCGCCGCGGGCGCCGGGTGCTGCTGCTCGACCACGCCAACAAGCCGGGCAAGAAGATCCTCATGTCCGGCGGCGGGCGTTGCAACTTCACCAACATGTATACTGAGCCGGCCAACTTCCTCTCGCACAACCCGCACTTCTGCAAGTCGGCGCTGGCCCGCTACACCCAGTGGGACTTCATCGAGCTGGTGTGCAAGCACGGCGTGCCGTACCACGAGAAGAAGCTCGGCCAGCTGTTCTGCGATAACAAGTCCAGCGACATCCTCGACATGCTCCTGACCGAATGCGACGAGGCCGGCGCCGAGCTGCGCATGAACACCAGCATCGAGCGGATCGACAAGACCGAAAGCGGCTATACCCTGCAGACCAGCGCCGGCCCGTTCGCCTGTCAGTCGCTGGTGATCGCCACCGGCGGCCTGTCGATCCCGACCCTGGGCGCCACCGGCTTTGGCTACCAGGTCGCCCGCCAGTTCGGCCATGAACTGTTGCCGACCCGCGCCGGCCTGGTGCCGTTCACCATCACCGAGCCCCAGCTCAAGGCACTGTGCACTGAATTGTCGGGCACCTCGCTGGACTGCGTCGCCAGCTGCAATGGCACGAGCTTCCGCGAGAACCTGTTGTTCACCCACCGCGGCCTGAGCGGCCCGGCGATCCTGCAGATCTCGTCGTTCTGGGAAGCCGGCGACACGCTGGAGATCAACCTGCTGCCTGATCGCGATGCGCTGGAGTGGCTGCAGGGCCAGCAGGTCGAGCGCCCCAACAGCGAGCTGAAGACCGTGCTGGGCGAGGTATTCACCCGCAAGCTGGCCAACCTGCTGGCCGAACAGTGGTTCGTTTCGAAACCATTGAAGCAGTACACCCCGGCGGAATTGACCCAGATCGCCGAAAAACTGGCGGCCTGGCAGGTGATCCCGGCCGGTACCGAGGGTTATCGCACCGCCGAGGTGACCTTGGGCGGTGTCGATACCCGCGAGGTGTCGTCCAAGACCATGGAGTCGCTGAAAAGCCCTGGGCTGTACTTCATCGGCGAGGTGCTGGACGTGAGCGGGCACCTGGGTGGTTTCAACTTCCAGTGGGCCTGGGCTTCGGCCAACGCGGCGGCGCAGTTCGTGTAGAGTAGAATCCATTCAGCAGCACGGAACGCTTCTTGCTGGTCTGTGCTGGAGCGCCATTTATTGGGGCTGCTGCGCAGCCCTTTCGCGGCACAAGGCCGCTCCTACAGAGGGACGCGATCTCCTGTAGGAGCGGCCTTGTGCCGCGAAAGGGCCGCACAGCGGCCCCAAACGGCCTCAAAGGTATTCAACCGATCTCAGCCCAGGGCCATCATGTCATCGAGCTCGTTCCGCCATTCATTGCGTCGCCTGTGGGGCCAAGACAAGTTCAGCTACGCCATCCGCGTGACCATCGCCCTCACCGGCAGCATGGCCTGGTGCTGGTACCAGAACGAGATGAGCCTGCTGATTCCGCTGTTCCTCGGCATCATCGCCAGCGCCCTGGCCGAGACCGACGATGGCTGGCAAGGCCGGCTCAGCGCCCTGCTGGTGACCCTGGGCTGCTTTGCCATCGCCGCGCTGTCGGTCGAGCTGCTGTTCCCCTACCCCTGGATCTTCGCCGTCGCCCTGGCCCTGGCGGCGTTTTCCCTGACCATGCTCGGCGCCCTGGGCGAACGCTACGGGGCGATCGCCTCGGCCACGCTGATCCTGTCGGTCTATACCATGATTGGCGTCGACCAGCGCGGTGGTGAAGTCAGCGATTTCTGGCACGAGCCGTTGCTGCTGGTGGCGGGGGCGGCCTGGTACGGGCTGCTGTCGGTGCTGTGGCAGGCGCTGTTCTCCAACCAGCCGGTACAGCAGAGCCTGGCCAGGCTGTTCTTTGAACTGGGCAGCTACCTCAAGCTCAAGGCCAGCCTGTTCGAGCCGGTGCGTACCCTCGACGTCGAGGCCACGCGCCTGGAGCTGGCCAAGCAGAACGGCAGGGTGGTGGCGGCGCTCAACGCGGCCAAGGAAATCATCCTGCACCGGGTCGGCAACAGCCAGCCCAACTCCAAGGTCAGCCGCTACCTCAAGCTGTACTTCCTGGCCCAGGACATCCATGAGCGGGTCAGTGCCTCGCACTACCCCTACAATGCGCTGACCGACGCTTTTTTCCACAGCGACGTGATGTTCCGCTGCCAGCGCCTGCTGCGAAAGCAGGGCTCATCCTGCCAGGAGCTGGCCCGCTCGATCCGCCTGCGCCAGCCCTTTGTGCTCGCCAGCGGCTACCCCGAGGCCCTGGAAGACCTCAATGCTTCGCTCGAGCACCTGCGCATCCAGAGCAACCCGGCCTGGCGCGGCCTGCTGCGCTCGCTGCGGGCGCTGGCGGCAAACCTGGCCACCCTGGACCGACTGCTCAGCGCCGCGAGCAATCCGGACAGCCTGGCCGATGCCAGCGACAGCAGCCTGCTCGACCGCTCGCCACGCAACCTCAAGGATGTGTGGAAACGCCTGCGCACCCAGCTGACGCCGACCTCGCTGCTGTTCCGCCATGCCTTACGCCTGTCGTTGGCGCTGTCGGTGGGCTATGGCATGGTGCACCTGATCCACCCGACTCAAGGCTACTGGATCATCCTCACCACACTGTTCGTCTGCCAGCCCAACTATGGCGCAACCCGGCGCAAACTGGTGCAGCGGATTTTCGGTACCGCCATCGGTCTGACCGTGGGCTGGGCGCTGTTCGACCTGTTCCCCAACCCGATCATCCAGTCGCTGTTCGCGGTGGTCGCCGGGGTGGTGTTCTTCGTCAATCGCACCACCCGCTACACCCTGGCCACGGCGGCGATCACCCTGATGGTGCTGTTCTGCTTCAACCAGATCGGCGATGGCTACGGCCTGTTCCTGCCGCGCCTGTTCGATACCCTGGTGGGCAGCCTGATCGCCATTCTCGCGGTATTCCTGTTCCTGCCCGACTGGCAAGGCCGGCGGCTGAACAAGGTGCTGGCCAACACCCTGGCCTGCGCCAGCGAGTACCTGCGTCAGATCATGCAGCAATACGCCCACGGCAAGCGCGACGACCTGGCCTATCGCCTGGCCCGGCGCAACGCGCACAACGCCGACGCGGCGCTGTCCACCACCCTGGCCAACATGCTGATGGAACCGGGGCACTTTCGTAAGGAAGCCGATGTCGGCTTCCGCTTCCTGGTGCTGTCGCACACCTTGCTCAGCTACCTCTCGGGGCTGGGGGCGCACCGCGACACGGCGCTGCCGGCCGAGGTCCACGAGCAGCTGATCGATGGCGCCGGGCGAAGCCTGGCCAGCAGCCTCGACGAAATCGCCAATGGCCTGGCGGCGCGCTTGCCGGTGGCGATCCACAGCGACGCCGAGGAAGCCCTGGCCAATGCGCTGGAGCAGATGCCGGAGGAGCTGGACGAGCATCAGCGGCTGGTGCAGACGCAACTGGCGTTGATCTGCCGGCAACTGGGGCCGTTGCGGACCTTGGCGGGGCATTTGATCAAGGAAGGTGAGCCGGCCTGAAATTCAGCCCCCTGTACCGGCCCTTTCGCGGGTAAACCCGCTCCCACAGGGAACGCATTGCACCTGAAGACGGCTCCCGACCTGTGGGAGCGGGTTTACCCGCGAAGGCATCAACACGGTACAAGATCAGAACCCATGCTGGCGCAGCAACCGGTCGTAGCTGCCGTCGGCCTTCATCGTGGCGATGGCCTTCTCGAAGCGGGCGACGATCTTCTGGTGCTCGGGATGTTTGAGGCTGACCAGGATATGCAGGCTGTTCTCGCTCAGCGGCGGGTCGACGAACGCTACCCCCTCCCGCACCGGCTGCGGCTCGCGCTGCAGGTTGTAGCGCGCCACGTACTCATCCTCCACCGCCAGGTTGACCCTGCCGGCCGCCAGCATGCGCACGGCGGACGAGAAGTTGCGCACCAGCACCTTGTTCAGGCGCTCGTCGCTGTCGAATTCGGGGGAATAGGCGTAATCGCGCACCACGGCGATGGTGTAGGGATACAGGTCGGACTGGCGCGCATAGGCGAACGCTTCACCCTCGCGCTTGAGCAGGCGGATGCGGTTGACCAGGTAGGCGTCGGAGAACTGGCCGATCAAGGTACGGTCATTGTTGTACCAAGCGTTGATCAGCACATCGTAGCGCCCCTCGCCCACGCCCATCAGCGCCCTGGCCCAGGGCACCTCCTCGAACTCGGTGGCGTAGCCGGCGCGGGTCAGCGCCGTGGTGACGATGCTGGTGGCCAGGCCGCCCCCAGGCATGCCGGTGTCGGTAAAAGGCGGCCAGCTGTCGGCCACCAGCCGCAGCTTGCCATGGGCCAGGGCAGGCCCCGCGCACAACAGCCCGAGCAAACCAAGAACGCAAAGCAGTGGCCGCATGCTCAAGTCCTTTCGCAATTGGTAACCCACGCGGTAACGGCGATCTTAACGACTACTGTTCTGGGAGCCTACACAAGGCTGATCGTTGTAGCACGCGACAATACTGTCAAATTGCCTCTATTTTGGCCGGACTGTGGATAATTTCATCGTTCAACCGCGCAGGCGTTCGAAGACCCACTGGGCAATCTGCGTATCCTGCACCGCGACACCGGTCAGGTCGGCCAAGGTGACCTCGTACTGATCCTGACGCCCCGTTCCCTGGCCGGCCAGCACCGCGCCCAGCTCCAGCAGGCGCGAAGGTTCGAACAACCCCGCCTTGAGCGCGTGGGAAACCTCGCCATAGGCACCGCACTGGGCCTGCGAGTCGACGATGATTCGCGACATCGAAGCGACCAGCGCCGCATCCAGCTCCTGCTTGCCGATGCAGTCCGCGCCGACCGCCGTGATATGGGTACCGGGACGAACCCACTCGCGCCTGAGCAACGGCTCACGTGACGGGGTAGTGGTGACGATCAGGTTGGCCGCCTGCGCGACAGCCTGCGGCTGCCCGACCGTCTGCACGCTGAAGCCCAGCGCCCGGGCATGCTCACGGTAGTCCGACAGGCCCTGCGCACTGCGCCCCCAGACAACCACCTGGCGGCAGTTCGTCAGCGGCATCAGGTACTCCAGTTGCAGGCGGGCCTGCAGACCGGTGCCAAGCATGCCGATGGCCTCGACCTCGCGAGGCGCCAGCAGGCGGGCAACAATGCGCCCGGCCAAGGCTGTGCGCACGGCGGTCAGCCAACCCTGGTCGGCCAGCCAGGCCAACGGTTCACCGGTGCGGGCCGACAGCACCAGCATCAAGCCGTCATTGCTGGGCAGGCCTTTACCCGGATTGTCGTAGAAACCACTGGAGACCTTGACCACGAAGGTTTCGCCGCCTTCGAGATACGCCGACTTGATACAGCAATCACCATTGGCCTGGGGGAACTGGAAAGTCTGCACCGGCGGGGCCTGCACCTGGCCCGCACTGTAGGCCTTGAAACCGTCCACCAGCCGCCGCTCGATCGCGTCAAGGTCGAGGCAGGCCTTGATCGCCTGCAGGTCGTGGATCTTCATGCGATGGCCTCCAGGTATTTCTCCAGCTGGATGTTGCGCCCGCACAACACCACCGCCACCTTCTTGCCCTGGTAGTGCCCGGCCAGCTGCTTCATGCCTGCCAGCGCGACGGCGGCAGCGCCTTCGATGATCCAGCGCTCGCAAGCAGCGGCATCACGCATGGCCTGCCTGATCTCGTCCTCGCTGACCAGCACGGTGCGCGTCAGCAGGCGCTGGCAAATGGGCAAGGTGACCGCGTCCGGCTCCACGCCACCGGCGGTGCCGTCGGACAGGGTGGGCAACTCTTCCATCTCGATGATCCGGCCTTGTTCGATGGAGCGTTGCAGGGTCGGCGCGTTGGCCGGCCAGCAGCCGATGATCTGCACCGACGGCGCCAGCTTGTGCAGTGCGGTGGCGATGCCGGAGACCATCCCGCCGCCGCCCACCGCGACGTACACCGCGTCCAGGTCCGGCGCCTGCTCGAACAGTTCCATGCCGATGGTCCCCTGCCCGGCGATGACCTCCAGATCGTTGTAAGGTGAGACGAATGGCTTGTTCTGACACCCAGCCTCCTCACGAGCCAGTTGCTCCGCCCCCAGCGAATCGGCCTCCAGGACCTGCACCTGCGCCCCCAGCTGACGCATCGCCTCGATCTTGGCCGGCGAGGCTTCATCGCTGACATACACCGTCACCGGCACGTCCAGCAGCTGACCGGCCAGGGCAAGCCCTTGCCCATGATTGCCCGAGGAAGCAGCGATAACCCCCCTGCTGCGTTGCGCCTCGCCCAGCAGCCGCAGCTTGTTGCTGGCGCCGCGGAACTTGAACGAACCGGTCAGCTGGAGGTGTTCGCACTTGAGATGGACGTCGCAGCCAGTCATGGCCGAGAGCGCCAGGCTGCGTGCCAGCGGTGTCACCGGCACCTGCGGGCGCAAGGCCTGATGAGCCTGGAGAATGGACTGGTACAGCTGCTCGAGCGCCAGATCGTCGATAGGCATGGGGTGGAATCTCCTCGGAAAGCGACAGGCAGGTGCCAACGCAACATGGAATAAAAATCCACCGTAGAATATTTTTCCACCAAGCACAAGCCTGGAAACTAGGCCTCCCGAGCGAGCTTCACATACTTGTAGACCGTCGCCCTGCCCATGCCGAGGATATTGGCCACGTAGTCGAACGTACCGCCGCCGCGGAAGGCACCTTCCCCGTGCAGGGCCTCGACCAGCTCGCGTTTCTGCTCCCGGCTGAGCCCGTCGAGGCTCAAGCCATGCTGCCTGAGCCAGGCATGCAGGAAGGTGTTGATGCGCTCCTGCCAGTCATCACGGAACAGCACGTCTGGTTGGGGCAGCAAGCGGCTGGCCTGGAAGAACAGGTCCAGTGCCTGCTTGGCCTGCTCCAGCACCGAGATGTTGAAGTTGATGCACAGCAGCGCCTCGGCAGCCCCTGACTCATCGACCATGACGCTGCTGATCGAACGCACTTTCTGACCGTTCCAGTTGAGCTTCTCGTAGGGCCCCAGCGGCGTTGTGGCGCTGAGCTCGCCCGGCAGATCCTCCAGCGCCGAGTCGTCGCCCAACTGCCGTCTGGAAATATTGTTGGCGATATGCACGACCGTCTGGCTGCGCAGGTCGTGGACCACCACTTCGGCATGGGGGAACAACAGGGTCGCGACACCATCGGCCATGGCGGCGTAGTTGCTGAAGCGTGTATTGGTGGCCTTGGCAGACATCGGAACATCCTGAAAATTGGGTGTATTGCTCAAAACCTGAAAACTTGCGCAGTCCCTGTGGGAGCGGGCTTGCCCGCGAACACGGGCGTAGCCCGTGCCATACAGCGCGGTGTCTGTTTCGCGGCTAAAGCCGCTCCCACAGAGGACATGGCCTGTCAGGGATAACCCAGCACGTCGCGCAGCTGGCGCAGGTGTTGGATGATCCACTGCTTGTCGATCGCCCCCCAGTCGCGGATGCGGTAGTGCCCGGCATGGTTGCGCGCCCCGGCCTGCTGCTCGAACTCGCAGACGATATCCAGGTCGGCCAGGGCGGCGATGGTGTCCTGCGCGGTGCGCCGCGGCATGCCGGTCGCTTCCATCAGCGCCGGCACGCTGGTGGCGGTCTGGCTGTCGATCAGCCAGGCCACGTAGAGGCGGCGGTAGAAGCTGCTGCGGGTCTTGCTCACTTCCGTGGTCATGGGGTGCTTGTCCCTCAGGTATTGCCCGGCAGTTCCCGATAGGTCAGGTAGACGCGCAGGTCGAATTCAAGTTGATGGTAGTCCGGCTCCATGTGCTGGCAGAGCTGGTAGAACGCCTTGCTGTGATCGCGCTCCCTCAGGTGCGCCAGCTCATGCACCACAATCATGCGCAAAAACTGCGGCGCTGCCTCGCGGAACAACGAGGCGACGCGGATTTCCTTCTTGGCCTTGAGCTTGCCGCCCTGCACCCGCGACACCGCCGTGTTCAGGCCCAATGCACGGTGGGTGAGGTCCAGGCGGTTGTCGAACAGCACCTTGTCCAGCGGCGGCGCGCTGCGCAGGTACTGCTGCTTGATTTCCTGGGCATAGCCGTACAGCGCCTTGTCGCTCTGCACGTCATGACGCTCGGGGTAGCGCTGGCGCAGGTAGTCGCCCAGGCGATCGCTGGCGATCATCTGGCGCACCTGTTCCTGCAGGTGCGGCGGATAGGCTTGCAGGTAGCGTAAGGCGGTCATGGCAGGCGTTCGGAACGAGAAGACGCGAGTTTAGCCAATCACGACGCCCATGGGAAAACCACCGGGAAGTTGCCGGCATCGCTGGCGGTCAGCGGACGGGCGACCAGGAACCCCTGCACGTAGGCGCAGCCGGCATCCTTGAGCCATTCGGCCTGGGCCTGGGTCTCCACGCCCTCGGCAATCACCGTGATGTCATAGGCCGCGCACAGGCCGATGACGCTGCGCACCAGGGCGATGTCCGCCGCCGAGTCCGGCAGTCGCGCAACCAGGTGGCGGTCAAGTTTGAGGGTGTCGATGGGCAGGTCGCGCAGCATGCGCAACGAGCAGTCACCGGCGCCGAAGTCGTCCAGCGCCACGCGTATGCCCAGCTCACGCAGGCGGTGCACCTGCTTCACCGCCGCGTCGATGTTGTACATCAGCGACGTCTCGGCCACCTCCACCTCCAACTGGGCGGGCTGCAGCTGGTGCTTGTCGATCACCTGGGCCAGTTCATCGACCAACCCGGGCATGGTGAACTGGGCGCGGCTCAGGCTGATGCCCAGCACCAGCTGCGAACCGAATCGATCACTCCAGGCATTGCGTTGCGCGGCGCCCTTGCGATAGATCCAGCTGGCCAGGCGGTTGATCAGGCGCGCCTCTTCCAACAAGGGAATGAACAGCCCGGGCGGCACATCGCCGACACTCGGGTGCTTCCACCGTAACAGCGCCTCGAAGCCGCGCAGCCGGCCATCGGCGAACGCCACCTGGGGCTGGTAGACCAGGCTGAAGTCGTTCTGCTCGATGGCCGTGCGCACGCTGTCCTCGAGCATCAGCCGCGAGCGGGCGCGGCCATTGAGCTCCTGGTCGTAGAAGCGGTACTGCTGGCGGCCGGCCTGCTTGGCCGCATACATCGCGGCATCGGCTGCCCGCAGCAGGCCTTCCACGTTGGCGCCGCAGTCAGGGTAGGTGGCGATGCCGATACTCACCCCCAGGTTGACCTCCAGGCCGTCCACCTGCTGGAAGCTCGACATCCGCTCCAGCAGCTTCTCGGCATAGCGCCCGGCTTGCTCGGGGTACGGCAGGCCATCGAACAGCGCGGTGAACTCGTCGCCACCCATCCTGGCCAGTAGCGCCTCGCTGCCCAGGCACTCCTTGAGCTGATCGGCCACCCAGCGCAGGACCTTGTCACCGGCCTCGTGGCCAAGCAGGTCGTTGATCCGCTTGAAGCCGTCCAGGTCCATGTACATCAAGGCCTTGGCCTTGTCCGAGCGCTCGTTGCGCAGCAGCGCGCTCTCGGCGGCCTGATAGAAGCCACGACGGTTGAGCAATCCGGTCAACGGGTCGGTGACCGCCTGGTACTCGAGCTGCTGATGCAGGCTGCGCACCACCGACATGTCCAGCACCGTCACCACCATGGCCTTCTGCTCGGCGGGCAGCGGCGCGCAGGACAGCGCCACCGGCACCAGCTGACCACCGAGGGTGCGCAACTGGGCATCGTGCACGCGAAAGATCTGCCGGCCCAGGTAGGCCTGGTAGAAGTCCGACTCATGCCACAGGTTGGCGCAGGGTAGCTGGATCAGGTCGAGCATGTGCGCGCCCTGCAGCTTGTCCACCGGGGCATCGAGCAGGCGCGAGATGGCCGGGTTGGCGAAGCCGATGCAGCCCGCCTCGTCCACCACCAGGATACCCTCGGCGGCGTTCTCCAGGATCGAGGCGTTGAAGGCCCGCGCCGACTCCAGTTCACGGGTCAGACGCTGCAGCATGCGCCGGTTGCGCTGCTGCTCCAGCAGGGCTTGGACCTTGGGCTTGAGAATCTGCGGGTCGAAGGGTTTGAACAGGTAGTCCACCGCGCCGCTGGCATAGCCTTTGAGCACAGCGGCATCGGACTGTTCGTTGGCGGTGAGGAAGATGATCGGGGTCAGCCGCGTGCGTTGGCTGCCGCGCATCAGGCGGGCCACCTCGAAGCCGTCCATCTCGGGCATCTGCACGTCGAGCAGGACCAGGTCGACTTCGTGTTCGAGCAGGGTGCTCAGGGCTTCCATCCCTGAACTGGCAGTCAATACCTGCCAATCCTGGCGGGACAACAGGGCCCGCATGCTGATGAGGTTCTCCGGATAGTCGTCTACGACCAGCAGCACCGAGCTGCTTTCCGGTGATTGTGAATAAGCGCCATCCATGCTGCTTCTCTTGGTAAGTCCAACTTCGACTTGTGATTGGATCCGATTGTTACTCTAGACTCGGCACCCGAAGACGCAATGCAGGCAGATGGCTATACGCCATCGGAATTGATGTTAGCCGACTAACGGTATAAGCGGTGGAGAGGCGACGTACGGGACGCGCAAACCAGCAGGCACAAAAAAGCCCGCATCACTGCGGGCTTTTTTTGTTGAACGGTGCCGGATCAGTTGATCTTGGCGGCCAGTTCACCCTTGGCGTAACGCTGGAACATGCCTTCCAGGGAGATCGGCTTGATCTTCGAGGCGTTGCCGGCGGTACCGAAGGCTTCGTAGCGAGCGATGCACACGTCGCGCATGGCCTTGACGGTTTCACCGAAGAACTTGCGTGGGTCGAACTCGCTTGGGTTGGTCGCCATCAGACGACGCATGGCACCGGTCGAGGCCAAGCGCAGGTCGGTGTCGATGTTGACCTTGCGCACGCCGTACTTGATGCCTTCGACGATTTCTTCGACCGGCACGCCGTAGGTTTCTTTGATGTCGCCACCGTACTGATTGATGATCGCCAGCCACTCTTGCGGCACCGAGGAGGAACCGTGCATCACCAGGTGGGTGTTGGGGATGCGCTTGTGGATTTCCTTGATGCGATCGATCGCCAGGATGTCACCGGTTGGCGGCTTGGTGAACTTGTAGGCGCCGTGGCTGGTGCCGATGGCGATGGCCAAGGCATCGACCTGGGTCTTCTTGACGAAGTCGGCGGCTTCTTCCGGGTCGGTCAGCATCTGGCTGTGGTCCAGGATGCCTTCGGCGCCAACGCCATCTTCCTCGCCGGCCTGGCCGGTTTCCAGGCTGCCCAGGCAGCCCAGCTCACCTTCCACCGACACGCCGCAGGCGTGGGCGAACGCCACGGTCTGCTGGGTGACGCGGACGTTGTAGTCATAGTCGGACGGGGTCTTGCCGTCTTCCTTCAGCGAGCCGTCCATCATCACCGAGCTGAAGCCCAGCTGGATCGAGCGCTGGCACACGTCAGGGCTGGTGCCATGGTCCTGGTGCATGCACACCGGGATGTGCGGGAACTCTTCGATGGCGGCCAGGATCAGGTGGCGCAGGAACGGGGCACCAGCGTACTTGCGGGCGCCGGCCGAGGCCTGGACGATGACCGGAGAGTCGGTGGCGTCGGCGGCTTCCATGATCGCGCGCATCTGCTCGAGGTTGTTGACGTTGAAAGCCGGAACGCCGTAGCCGAACTCGGCGGCGTGGTCCAGCATCTGGCGCATGCTAATGAGTGCCATTGTGTATCTCTCTCCCGACAAGCGTCGTTTGTTTCATGCAAGCCTGCCGCAGGGGCGGTTGCTGTTCAAGTAGTGTGGGCCATCTACGTGGCCCGGCCAGTCACGGTGCCTTGCAGCCCCGCCCAATCAGATCGTTGGTCGCCACCCAGTACACCAGGCCTTCTTCACCTTTGGTGTGGAAGGCCAGCATGCCATCGCTGTACAGCGCGCCGGAGGCACCCGGCTCGGCCTTGAGCCGATGGACCTGGTCGCCACCGCCGAGACGGACATCGACCGCGTCCTGCTGCGCGTCGGCGAATCGCCACAGCACTTCGGCCTGGCTGTCGCAGACCCAGCGGGTCCAGTTATCCGCCGGGGCGGGTTTGGCAGGCTGCAACAGCGAGCAGCCTGCCAGGGTCGCCAGGGCCAATGCGGCCAGAAGCGCTTTCATCCTAAAACCTCGTCATGGGTCCGCTGCGCGGCCCTTCACGGGTAAACCCGCTCCCACAAGGTCAGTGCATTCCCTGTGGGAGCGGGTTTACCCGCAAAGGGCTGCGCAGCAGCCCCTCTTCCAAGACCACAAAACCCAGGCGTGGTTGCCAGCCACCCGATCAAGGGCAGCCCACGGCCTTGCGCTGGTGTTCGTCGTCGTACTTTTCCAGGCCGTCCGGCCCCAGGCGCTTGTTGATCACCGGTGCCGTCTCCGCCTGCCACTGGGACTGGTAGCAACCGCCCTTGGGCGGCTGCGCCGGATCGGCTTCGCTGCCCTTGTTGCCGGCGCAGGCGCCCAGCAACAAGGCCACGATCATCACAGGCAATTGCTTGACCATCAGGTCGCTCCCTTTGCCAGGCGCCTTCACGCTCAGGCCTTGGCCCGCTCTTCCAGGATTGCCACGGCAGGCAGGACCTTGCCTTCGACGAACTCGAGGAACGCGCCGCCACCGGTAGAAATGTAGGAGATATCGGCACCCACGCCATACTTGTCGATGGCCGCCAGGGTGTCACCGCCACCGGCGATGGAGAACGCGGCGCTGTCGGCGATGGCCTTGGCCAGGACCTTGGTGCCGTTGCCAAACTGGTCGAACTCGAACACACCGACCGGACCGTTCCACAGGATAGTCTTCGAGGTCTTCAGCAACTCGGCGAACTGCTCGGCGGTCTTTGGACCGATGTCCAGGATCATGTCGTCGGCGGCCACGTCGGCGATCGCCTTGACGGTGGCTTCGGCGCTTTCGGCGAACTCCTTGGCGACCACCACGTCCACCGGCAGCGGTACGCTGACCTTGGCGGCGATGGCCTTGGCGGTCTCGACCAGGTCAGGCTCGTACAGCGACTTGCCGACCGGGTGACCGGCGGCGGCGAGGAATGTGTTGGCGATGCCGCCACCGACGATCAGCTGGTCGCAGACCGTGCTCAGGCTGTTCAGCACGTCCAGCTTGGTGGAGACCTTGGAGCCGGCAACGATGGCCGCCATCGGCTTGGCCGGTGCCTTCAGGGCCTTGCCCAGGGCATCCAGCTCGGCTGCCAGCAGGGGGCCTGCGGCAGCGACCTTGGCGAATTTGGCGACGCCATGGGTGGAGCCTTCGGCGCGGTGGGCGGTGCCGAAGGCGTCCATCACGAACACATCGCACAGGGCGGCGTATTTCTGCGCCAGCTCGTCGGCGTTCTTCTTCTCGCCCTTGTTGAAGCGCACGTTTTCGAACAGCACCAGGTCACCGGCCTGCACCTGAACGCCGTCGAGGTAGTCGGCGACCAGCGGCACGTCGCGGCCCAGGGCCTTGCCCAGGTAGTCGGCAACCGGCTTGAGGCTGTTCTCGGCAGAGAACTCGCCTTCGGTCGGGCGGCCCAGGTGCGAGCAGACCATCACCGCCGCGCCCTTCTCCAGGGCCAGCTTGATGGTCGGCAGCGCTGCCAGGATACGCGCGTCGCTGGCCACCACACCGTCCTTCACAGGGACGTTGAGGTCTTCGCGGATCAGTACGCGCTTACCTTGCAGGTCGAGGTCGGTCATCTTCAACACGGTCATGAATGCAGTCCTTCAGGGCTGTTTGCTGCGGGTTGGGTGTACGACGTGCAGATAGTGTTCGGCAACGTCGAGCATACGGTTGGCAAACCCCCATTCGTTGTCGAACCAGGCCAGCAGGTTCACCAGGCGGGGGCCTGAGACACGGGTCTGGCTGGCATCGACGATGGCCGAATGCGGGTCATGGTTGAAATCACAACTGGCGTGGGGCAGCTCGGTGTAGGCCAGCAAGCCTTTCAGCGGGCCGTCCAGGGCGGCCTCGCGCAGCACCCGGTTGACTTCCTCGGTGGTGGTATCGCGGGAAGTCTGCAGGGTGATGTCCAGGCACGAGACGTTTACCGTCGGCACGCGTACCGCTTTGGCCTGGATTCGCCCGGCAAGTTCCGGCAGCAGGCGTTCGATACCCCGGGCCAGGCCCGTGGAAACCGGAATCACCGACTGGAACGCCGAACGGGTGCGGCGCAGGTCTTCGTGGTGGTAGGCGTCGATCACCGGCTGGTCGTTCATCGCCGAGTGGATGGTGGTGATCTGCACGTACTCGATGCCAAAAGCCTGGTCCAGCACGCGCAACAGCGGCACGCCGCAGTTGGTGGTGCAGGAGGCGTTGGACACCAGCAGCTCGCTGCCGGTCAGGCAATCCTGGTTGACGCCGTAGACCACCGTGGCGTCGATGTCCGCCTCGCTGGCCATGGGCTGGGAAAACAGCACCCGCGGCGCGCCGGCGTCGAGGAAGCGCTGGCCGTCGGCACGGGTGTGGTAGGCACCGGAGCATTCCAGCACCAGGTCGATGTCCAGGGCGGCCCAGTCGATGCCTTCCGGGGTGGCGCTGCGCAGTACTTTCACGCAGTCGCCATTGATATGCAGACAGTCGCCGTCGACCTTCACCTCGCCGGGGAAACGCCCGTGGGTGGAGTCGAAGCGCGTCAGGTATTCCAGGCTGGCCTGGTCGGCCAGGTCGTTCAGCGCGACGATCTCGAAACCGGCCTTCGCCCCCCGCTCGAACAGTGCGCGCAGGACACAGCGGCCGATGCGGCCGTAACCGTTGAGTGCAACTTTGTAGGGACGCGGGTGGGGCATAGGTAGCTCTTGAACTCCGGCGGTTGAACGGGGCCGCTGCGCGGCCCATTCGCGGCACAAGGCCGCTCCTACAGGAAACGGCGTGCGCAATGCCCTGTAGGAGCGGCCTTGTGCCGCGAACGAGGGCCAAAGGCCCTCGCCTTACCTGTATCAGTCTTCCAGCAGCTCTTCGGCGGTACCCAGGATGTTGTCCAGGGTGAAGCCGAACTCCTCGAACAGCGCGCTGGCCGGGGCCGACTCGCCGTAGGTGGTCATGCCGATCACGCGGCCTTCGAGGCCGACGTACTTGTACCAGAAGTCGGCGTGAGCGGCTTCGATGGCGATACGCGCGCCAACTTCCAGCGGCAGTACCGACTGCTTGTAGGCTGCGTCCTGGGCGTCGAACACGCTGGTGCTCGGCATCGACACGACGCGGACCTTGCGGCCGTCCGCGGTCAGCTTGTCGAAGGCTTGAACGGCCAGGCCCACTTCGGAGCCGGTGGCGATCAGGATCAGCTCAGGCTCGCCGGCGCAGTCCTTGAGCACGTAACCGCCACGGGCGATATCGGCGATCTGCTGGGCGTCGCGGGTCTGGTGCTGCAGGTTCTGGCGCGAGAAGATCAGCGCCGACGGGCCGTCCTTGCGCTCCAGGGCGGCTTTCCAGGACACGGCGGATTCCACCGCATCGGCCGGACGCCAGGTGTCCAGGTTCGGCGTGCTGCGCAGGCTGGTCAGCTGCTCGATTGGCTGGTGGGTCGGACCGTCTTCGCCCAGGCCGATGGAGTCGTGGGTGTAGACGTGGATCACGCGCTGCTTCATCAGCGCCGACATGCGTACGGCGTTGCGGGCGTATTCCATGAACATCAGGAAGGTGGCGCCGTAAGGCACCAGGCCGCCGTGCAGGGCGACGCCGT
Source organism: Mitsuaria sp. RG (assembly GCF_028369275.1). Taxonomy (NCBI): domain Bacteria; kingdom Pseudomonadati; phylum Pseudomonadota; class Betaproteobacteria; order Burkholderiales; family Sphaerotilaceae; genus Roseateles; species Mitsuaria sp. RG. The sequence continues at coordinate 12,170 of NZ_JAQMYQ010000023.1, read as the reverse complement.
TCATGATGGCGGTCATGCCGAACTCGCGCACGCCGTAGAACACGTAGTTGCCGCTGGCATCGTTGGCTTCGACGCCCTTGCAGCCTTTCCACAGGGTCAGGTTGGAGCCGGCGAGGTCGGCGGAGCCACCGAGGAACTCTGGCAGCAGCGGACCGAAGGCGTTCAGGGTGTTCTGGCTGGCCTTACGGCTGGCGATGGTCTCGCCCTTTGCAGCAACTTCGTTGATGTAGGCCTGGGCCTTCTCGGAGAAGTCGGCCGGCAGGTCGCCGGCGGCGCGGCGCTTGAACTCGGCAGCCAGCTCAGGATAGGCCTTGGCGTAGGCGTCGAAGCGCTGGTTCCACTCGGCTTCGACCTTGGCGCCAGCTTCCTTGGCATCCCACTCGGCCTTGATGTCGGCCGGGATTTCGAACGGGCCGTGGTTCCAGTTCAGTTCCTTGCGGGCCAGGGCGATTTCGTCGTTGCCCAGCGGTGCGCCGTGGCAGTCTTCCTTGCCCTGCTTGTTCGGCGAGCCGAAGCCGATGATGGTCTTGCAGCAGATCAGGGTCGGACGGTCGCTCTTGCGCGCGGTCTCGATGGCGGTCTTGATCTCGTCGGCGTCGTGGCCGTTGACGTTGCGGATCACCAGCCAGTTGTAGGCTTCGAAGCGCGCCGGGGTGTTGTCGGTAAACCAGCCGTGGACTTCGCCGTCGATGGAGATGCCGTTGTCGTCGTAGAAGGCGACCAGCTTGTTCAGGCCCAGGGTGCCGGCCAGCGAGGCGACTTCATGGGAGATGCCTTCCATCATGCAGCCGTCGCCGAGGAACACGTAGGTGTTGTGGTCGACGATGTTGTGGCCTTCACGGTTGAACTGGGCACCCAGCACTTTTTCCGCCAGGGCGAAGCCCACGGCGTTGGCCAGGCCCTGGCCCAGCGGGCCGGTGGTGGTCTCGACGCCCGGGGTGTAACCGAACTCCGGGTGGCCCGGGGTGCGGCTGTGCAGCTGGCGGAAGGCCTTGAGGTCGTCGATGGTGACGTCGTAGCCGGTCAGGTGCAGCAGCGAGTAGATCAGCATCGAGCCGTGGCCGTTGGACAGCACGAAGCGGTCGCGGTCGGCAAAGCTTGGGTTGCTCGGGTTGTGCTTCAGGTAATCGCGCCAAAGCACTTCGGCGATATCCGCCATACCCATGGGGGCACCTGGGTGGCCGCTGTTGGCCTTTTGCACGGCATCCATGCTGAGGGCACGAATGGCGTTGGCACGTTCACGACGGCTGGGCATCGCTGAGTCTCCTGGGGCTTGAAATAGGTGGTGAAGCGAAAAAAGGCGGCCATTTTCGCCCACAGGGGGGGCCGGGGGCAATGACGTATGGTCGCAGTCGGGTTTTTTTCCTGTGTTTGTTCGGCAATTTGGGTGAAAACAGCGGGATTGCCGTCGACTTCTTCGCGGGTAAACCCGCTCCCACAGGTCTGCGCGATCTCTGTGGGAGCGGGTTTACCCGCGAAGAGGCCCGCACAGGCGAACCGATCCTCCGCCCATCGACCAATATCAAAACTTTTTGATATTGGTCTTGCTAGGGTAACGATGCCTGTCTAGACTCCCGCCCCATGAACCTCAATGCGCCCATCACCCCACAACGCAGCGACGAGCTGGCCGCCCTGTGCAAGGCCGGCGGCGACCCCCTGCGCCTGAACGTGCTGCGCGCATTGGCCAATGATTCGTTCGGCGTGCTGGAGCTGGCGCAGATCTTCGACATCGGTCAGTCGGGCATGAGCCATCACCTGAAGGTGCTGGCCCAGGCCGAGCTGGTGGCGACCCGCCGCGAAGGCAACGCGATCTTCTACCGCCGCGCCCTGCCCGACAGCCAGCGCCTGGGCGGCCGTCTGCATTCGGCGCTGCTCGAGGAGGTCGACGACCTCGCCCTGCCTCAAGCAGTGCAGGCTCGCATCGCCCAGGTCCAGCAGCGTCGCGCCGCCACCAGCCAGGATTTCTTCCTGCGCGTGGAAGAGAAGTTCCGCGCCCAGCAGGACCTGATCGCCGGCCTGCCGCAGTACCGCGAAAGCCTGCTGGCACTGCTCGACAAGCTGAGCTTCGACGCGGGCGCCAGCGCCCTGGAGGTCGGCCCCGGCGACGGCGGTTTCTTGCCCGACCTGGCCAGGCGCTTCGAGCAGGTCACGGCCATGGACAACAGCCCGACCATGCTCGAGCTGGCCCGCCAGGTCTGCGAGCGCAACGAATTGAGTAACGTAAACCTGCAGTTGGCCGATGCACTGGGTGCAACGGATGTGGAAGCCGACTGCGTTGTGCTGAACATGGTCCTGCACCATTTCAGCGACCCGGCCCAGGCCCTGCGCCTGCTGGCCAGACGGGTGAAGGCGGGCGGCAGCCTGCTGGTCACCGAGCTGTGCAGCCATGACCAGGGGTGGGCCCGCGAAGCCTGCGGCGACCTGTGGCTTGGCTTCGAGCAGGACGACCTGGCCCGTTGGGCCAACGCGGCAGGGCTGGCCCCCGGGGACAGCCTCTACGTGGGCTTGCGTAACGGTTTCCAGATCCAGGTCCGGCACTTCCAGCGGACCACTGGCGACATACAACATCGGTAAATTTCAGGAACCCATCGAGATGAGCGAATACTCCCTTTTCACCTCCGAGTCCGTGTCCGAAGGGCATCCGGACAAGATCGCCGACCAGATCTCCGACGCGGTGCTGGACGCCATCATCGCCCAGGACAAGTACGCCCGCGTGGCCTGCGAGACCCTGGTCAAGACTGGTGTCGCCATCATCGCCGGTGAAGTCACCACCTCGGCCTGGGTCGACCTGGAAGAGCTGGTGCGTAAAGTGATCATCGACATCGGCTACAACAGCTCCGACGTCGGCTTCGACGGTGCCACCTGCGCCGTGATGAACATCATCGGCAAGCAGTCGGTGGATATCGCCCAGGGTGTCGATCGCTCGCGCCCTGAAGACCAGGGTGCCGGCGATCAGGGCCTGATGTTCGGCTACGCCAGCAACGAGACCGACGTGCTGATGCCGGCGCCGATCTGCTTCTCGCACCGTCTGGTCGAGCGCCAGGCCGAAGCGCGCAAGTCCAAGCTGCTGCCATGGCTGCGCCCGGACGCCAAGTCGCAGGTCACCTGCCGCTACGAAAACGGCAAGGTAGTCGGTATCGATGCCGTGGTGCTGTCGACCCAGCACAACCCTGAGGTTTCGCAGAAAGACCTGCAGGAAGCGGTGATGGAGCTGATCGTCAAGCACACCCTGCCGGCCGAGCTGCTGCACAAGGACACTCAGTACCACATCAACCCGACCGGCAACTTCATCATCGGTGGCCCGGTGGGCGACTGCGGCCTGACCGGCCGCAAGATCATCGTCGACAGCTACGGCGGCATGGCCCGCCACGGCGGTGGCGCGTTCTCCGGCAAGGACCCGTCCAAGGTCGACCGTTCCGCCGCCTACGCCGGCCGCTACGTGGCCAAGAACATCGTTGCCGCGGGCCTGGCCGAGCGCTGCGAGATCCAGGTGTCCTACGCCATCGGCGTAGCCCAGCCGACCTCCATCTCGATCAACACCTTCGGTACCGGCAAGGTCTCCGACGACAAGATCGTGCAGCTGGTGCGCGAGTGCTTCGACCTGCGTCCGTACGCCATCACCACCATGCTCGACCTGCTGCATCCGATGTACCAGGAAACCGCCGCCTACGGTCACTTCGGCCGTACGCCGCAGCAGAAGACCGTCGGCGACGACACCTTCACCACCTTCACCTGGGAGCGCACCGACCGCGCCGCCGCCCTGCGCGACGCCGCTGGCCTGTAAGCCTCCTACAGCAGTACCGGAAAGCCCCTGCCGAGTGATCGGCAGGGGCTTTTTTGTGACATATGGGCTGACAAATGCCCACCGTCGCCCACGCCGTCACCCGCCTAGGCTGAGAACTCCTTCCCGCCTTGCAAGGATGCCGGCCATGCCATTACTGCTGATAGTCGTAGCGCTGCTGTTGCACCACCCCGTTGTCCTGGCGGGTGTGTGCCCGGCCTGGGACTCGGCGCAGGCCGAGGCCGAGGTCGCCCGGCTGCGCGCCACCCTCGCCCACTGGGACGACCAGTACCATCGCCAGGGTATCGCCCTGGTGGCCGACGAACTCTACGATCAAAGCCGCCAGCACCTGCTGGAGCTTCAAGCCTGCTTTGGTCTTTCCCACGACGACGCTCCGCTGGCGAGCGCCCGCGGCACTATCCCCCATCCGATCCCCCACACCGGTGTCGACAAGCTTGCCGACGAGCAGGCCGTAGCCCGCTGGCTGCTGGGCAAACGCGACATCTGGATGCAGCCGAAGGTCGACGGCGTCGCGGTGTCACTGATCTACCGCCAGGGCCAACTGACAGGCCTGCTCAGCCGTGGCGACGGCACACTAGGGCACGACTGGAGCCGGCACATCCCGGCGCTGAGCGGTATCGTGCGACAACTTTCCCAACCTTTGGACAGTGTGTTCCAGGGTGAGCTGTACTGGCGCCTGGACCACCACGTGCAAGCAGAAGCAGGCAGCGCCAACGCCCGCGGCTCCGTCGCCGGGCTGCTGGCACGCAAGCGGATGACCGAGGAACAAGGCGCGGGCATCGGCCTGTTCGTCTGGGACTGGCCGCACGGCCCGGACAACCAGGCCGAACGCCTGGCGCAGCTGACAGCGCTTGGTTTTCCGAACAGTCAACGCTTGAGCGTGGCCATCGAGGATGTCGCCGAGGTTGCGCGCTGGCGTCAGCACTGGTACCGCTCGCCCCTGCCCTTCGCCAGCGACGGCGTGATCCTGCGCCAGGACAGCCGCCCCGCAGCACAGCGCTGGCGCGCCCAGGCGCCCTACTGGATCGCTGCCTGGAAATACCCGTTCGCCCAGGCGCTGGCGCAGGTCAGGGAGGTGCAGTTCCGAATCGGCCGTACCGGGCGCATCACACCCTTGCTGCTGTTGCAGCCGCTGACCCTGGACGATCGCCGGATCAGCCAGCTCAGCCTTAGCTCGCTGGCGCGCTGGAGGCAGCTGGACGTCCGGCCCGGTGACCAGATCGCGGTCAGCCTGGCCGGCATGACCATCCCACGCCTGGAAAGCGTGGTGCATCGCGCCGCCCGGCGTCCCGAGGTTCAGGCTCCGGATCCGTCTGTTTATAACGCCTTCAGTTGCTGGCAGGTCGACGATGGCTGCCAGCAGCAGTTCCTTGCCCGCCTGGCCTGGCTGGGCGGCAAGCAGGGACTGGACCTGCCGGGCCTGGGGACCGAAACCTGGAAACGTCTTGTCGAAAGTGGCCATATCGTGCAGTTGACCGATTGGCTGAACCTCGATCAGAAACAGCTGCTCGAGGTACCCGGGATCGCCCAGGCACGGGCCAGGCAATTGCAGACTGCTTTCTCTCAGGCCCGCCAGCAGCCGTTCAAACGCTGGCTGCGAGGCCTCGGCGTACCCGCACCGTCCAGCCTGCAAATGGGCCCCGACTGGCACACACTGGCATCCAGAAACATAGAGCAATGGCTTGCCGAACCTGGCGTCGGACCTGGTCGAGCAGAGCAATTGCAGGCTTTTTTCGCCCACGAGCGGGTTCAGGAGCTGGCCCGAAACCTGCGCACCCATGCAATCGAGGGTTTCTAATTTGCGCAGATCAAGGCAGCATTTCGTTTTCTGCTGCCCAGCCTCGAATGGAGCCCTCGATGAAACTGCTTTCGTCCCTCGCCCTGTCTACCCTGCTCGGTTTCGCCGCCAGCCCGCTGCTGGCCGCCGCAGAGCAGCCGGGCCTGACCGGTTGCGCGGCCAAGCGCCAGGCCATCAGCGAACAGATCGAACAAGCCCGCGCCCATGGCAACAGCGACCAGCAGGCGGGGCTGGAAAAAGCCTTGAGCGAAGTCACCGAACACTGCACCGATGCCGGCCTGCGCAAGGAGCGCGAGCAGAAGGTGCTCGACGCTCGCCATGAAGTGAACCAGCGCACCAAGGACCTGGACAAGGCCATGAAGAAGGGCGACGCGGAGAAGATCAACAAGCGCAAGGACAAGCTGGCCGAGGCGAAGAAGGAGCTGCAGGAGGCCGTGGACGAGCTCGAACGCTAGTCGACCGGTCTTATGTGTACGAACCGTGGGAGCGGGCTTGCCCCGCGATGACGTCAGCCCAGGCAACGTCACTGGCCGATCCGGCGCCATCGTGGGGCAAGCCCGCTCCCACGAGCCCGCACCCACAACGGCCCACTCGCTCAGTGATTGCGAAACTCGCTATGACAGGCCTTGCACGCCGCCTCGACCTTGTCCATCGGCGCCTTCACCTGCGCCACGTCCAGCGGCTGGGCACGGGTCACCGCGACCAGTTCGCCAGTGACGCCCTCCAGTTGCCGGGCCAGGTCCTGGAACCGCGCCTGGCGCTGCCAGACCTCGGCCCGCGCGCTGCTGTCACCCTCATCGCGCACCTGCGGGAAGTGCTGCCACGGCGCGTGGGCCAGGCTGTCCAGCTTCGCCGCGCCATCGGCGAACTTCACGCCGTCGAAGGGCAAGCGCCCGCGCAGCATGCCCCCCATGTCTTCGCTGGTCTTGAGCATCTGCTTGAAGATCGCCTTGCGCTGGCCCAGCGGCGAGTTGGGATCAACGCCGTCACAGGCACTCAGGGCAAGGGCGGCAAGCAGTACTACGGTCAATCGCTTGAACATCACGGTCTCTTCGGCCAGGAAAACGGGCGGCCAGTATCACCGCCTCGCGGGCAAAGACCAATAGCCACACAGAAAACAGGGGCGAATCTTCACGCTTTGCCCCACACAGGACCGACAACATGAAATCTGCATTGCGCCATCTCGCCTGGGCACTGCCTGCCCTGGCGCTCCTGGCCGGCTGCAACGGCGGCGAAAGCGCCAAGCCCGAACCCCACGCCATCGCCACCTACGTGCCCGCCAACTTCAAGGACCTGCCCCAGGTCAGCGACGACGACCTGCTGGCCGGCTTCTACGCCTGGCGCAGCGGTTGCGAGAAGCTCAGGCGCGACCCGGTGTGGGCCGCCACCTGCGAAGCAGCGGGCTCGGCCACGGCCAATGCCGCCCAGGTGCGCACCTTCCTCGAACAGAATCTACAGGTCTATGGCCTGCGTTCGGCGCAGAACAGCGCCAACGGCCTGATCACCGGCTATTACGAGCCGGTCTACCCCGGCAGCCTGGCCCGCACCGACAGAGCGCAGGTCCCGGTGTATGGCGTGCCCGAGGACATGATCGTGGTCGACCTGGCCGGCGTGTACCCCGAGCTAAAGGGCAAACGCCTGCGCGGGCGCCTCGACGGGCGGGTGCTCAAGCCCTACGACACCGCCGAGGTGATCAACCGCGACGGCGCCAAGGCGCCGGTACTGGCCTGGCTGACCGACCCGATGGACCTGCAGTTCCTGCAGATACAGGGCTCGGGCCGTATCCAGCTGGAGAACGGCCGCCAGTTGCGCCTGGGCTACGCCGACCAGAACGGCCACCCGTACCGGCCGATCGGCCGCTGGCTGGTTGAGCAGGGGCAGTTGCCGAAGGAAGAGGTGACCATGGGCAGCATCCACGCCTGGGCCCAGGCCAACCCGCAGCGTGTGCCCGAGCTGCTGGCCAGCAACCCAAGCTACGTGTTCTTCAGCACCCGCCCGGACAGCAACGAGGGGCCGCGCGGCTCGCTCAACGTGCCGCTGACCGCGGGCTACAGCGTGGCGATCGACCGCAAGGTAATCCCCCTTGGCAGCCTGCTCTGGCTGTCCACCACCCGCCCGGACGGCAGCCCGGTGGTGCGCCCGGTCGGCGCCCAGGACACCGGCGGCGCCATCACCGGCGAAGTGCGCGCGGACCTGTTCTGGGGCACCGGCCCCGAGGCCGGCGAACTGGCGGGGAACATGAAGCAGCAAGGGCAGATCTGGATGCTGTGGCCCAAGGGGCAGCCTTTGCCAGAAGTACCAAAGGTTCCTTGATGGCTGCATGCGCCCTGTAGGAGCGGCCTTGTGCCGCGAAAGGGGCGCGCTACAGACATCGCAGGGCCCGCTTCGCGGGCCTTTCGCGGCACAAGGCCGCTCCTACAACAATCAGCGCAGACCGGCAGATTTTCTCAAGTCAGATGGACACCACGAAGAACGCCACGATCAGCGCCATCCCGACGAACCACACCAGCGAGCGCAACACTGCCCAGTCGGCCAGATAGCAGATGATGTAAAGCAAGCGGCTGGTGATGTACACCACCCCAAGCACATCCTGGGTCACCTGCTCGGCATTGCCGACGATGTCGGCCACCAGAACCGCCGCGGCAAACGCGGGAAACGCCTCGTAGCCATTCAATTGGGCAGCATGGGCACGCCGTGGCAGCCCTTCGAGCTTGTCCAGAAACGCACGCGGGTCGTGATTGGCACGCAGGCCAAAATACCCGCTGCTGAGTTTGGCGATCAATGCACACAGCGGTGGCAGGACCAGCGCGACGAGAATGCACCACAGGGCAACGGTCATCTACAGGACTCCTTGTTCACAGAGGATCGGTCAGAGCTTCATCACCAGCATGCCAGCCAGGACCAGCCCGCAAGCTAGGAGTCTCGGCCCGCCAAAAGGTTCTTTGAGGTAGCGCATGCCCAGCAGCACCACGAGGATCACGCTCAGCTCACGCAGCGCCGCCGCCTCGGCGACCGACCCCAGGTGCATGGCCCACAGCACCAGAGCGTAGCTCAGCAGCACGCACAGCCCCACCGCCAACCCCAACCGCCACTGGGTGCGCCAGAACAGCGCGAATTGCGGCCCGCGGGCAACGCCGGCCAGCAGCGGGAACGGCCAGGCACTGAGCAGGGTCAGCCATACCAGGTAGTCCATGGGCTTGCCCCACAGGCGAACAGCTTGGCCATCGAACCAGGTGTAGCAACCGATGCACAGGCCAATCAGCGCCACCACCGGCAGCATCGACCAGGGCAGGCGATCACCGCCACCACCCTGCCACAGCAGGCAGGCCATACCGCAGGGGATCAGGAGGATGCCGATGATCTGCTGCTGGCTGAGCGACTCGCCGGCGAAGGCCAGGGTCAAGCCCAGGACCACCAACGGCGACAGGCCACGCATCAGCGGATAGACCAGGCCCAGGTCGCCCACTTTGTAGGCTTTTATCAACAGGTAGCGATACAGCTGTTCGGCAAGCGCCGAAGCCAGCAGCCAGGGCCAGATGCTGGCAGGGGGAAACTCGACGAACGCCACCGCCAGAACGGCGAAGACCAGTGCCACAAGGTCCATGCTGGCGATCACCAGCAGGCGTTCGGCGCTGAATTTGATCAGGGTGTTCCAGGTCGCGTGGAGCAGGGCTGCGACCAGTACCAGGGAGGTTGCCAACACGCGGGATTCCTTGCGCAAAGACCAGGCGACACCTCGCACTATAACGGTTTGCTGTTGCTTGTAGGCATCGTGGGAGCGCCTGCCGCCCGACTTGAGGAACGATTCCGACAAAACCGGTCATAAGGTGTGTCCCGAACCCCGCGCCAGGTCATCAAAGAACTGCCCGAGCCACTCGGGAAACGACTTGGAAGCCACTGTTACAGGATTCGGGATGCTTGAATTAGTTGCCGCGTTTATCTGCCTCACCACCCTCCTCACCTATGTGAACTACCGCTTCATCGGCCTGCCGCCGGCCATCGGCGTGATGGTCACCGCACTGCTGTTCTCCCTGATGCTGCAGGGCCTGAGCCTGATCGGCTTTCCTGGCCTGGAAGAGCGCGTCGAAGGCCTGATGAACCAGATCGACTTCAATGACCTGCTGATGCACTGGATGCTGTCGTTCCTGCTGTTCGCCGGCGCCCTGCACGTCAACCTCGCCGACCTGCGCAGCTACCGCTGGCCGATCGGACTCTTGGCCACGATCGGCGTGCTGATCGCCACCGTGGTGATCGGCTACCTGGCGCACTGGGTGTTCGCCCTGTTCGGCTGGAACGTGCCGCTGATCTACTGCCTGCTGTTCGGCGCGCTGATCTCGCCGACCGACCCGATCGCCGTGCTCGGCGCGTTGCGTACCGCCAACGCCTCCAAGCCGCTGAAGACCACCATCGTCGGCGAGTCGCTGTTCAACGACGGCACCGCGGTGGTGGTGTTCACCGTGCTGCTAGGCATCATCCAGCTGGGCGAGACGCCGAGCGTGTCCGACACCGCCCTGCTGTTCGCCCGCGAAGCCATCGGCGGGGTGGTGTTCGGCGGGGTGATCGGCTACGCGACCTACCGCATGATCAAGAGCGTCGAGCAGTACCAGGTCGAGGTCATGCTGACCCTGGCGCTGGTGATCGGCGGCTCGGCCATGTGCTACGAGCTGCACGTCTCGGCGCCGATCGCCATGGTGGTGGCCGGCCTGATCATCGGCAACCTGGGGCGCAACCTGGCGATGAACGACATGACCCGCCGCTACATGGACGGTTTCTGGGAACTGATCGACGACATGCTCAACGCCCTGCTGTTCGCCCTGATCGGCCTGGAGCTGTTGCTGCTGCCGTTCAACTGGCTGCACCTGGCGGCCGGTGGCGTGCTGGCGGTGGCGGTGCTGGCCTCGCGCCTGCTGACCGTGGCGCCGGCCATCGTGTTGCTGCGCCGCTGGCGGACCGTGCCGCAAGGCACCATCCGCGTGCTGACCTGGGGAGGCCTGCGCGGTGGCGTGTCGGTGGCCCTGGCGCTGTCGCTGCCACAGGGCGATGAGCGTGACCTGCTGCTGTCGATCACCTACATCGTGGTGCTGTCGTCGATCCTGGTGCAGGGTCTGACGGTCGGCAAGGTGGTACGCAAGGTCAGCACACAGCCTTGAAAAGGCCGGGACCGCTTTGCGGCCCTTCGCGGCACAAGGCCGCTCCTACAGGGGATTGCGTTCTTCTGTAGGAGCGGCCTTGTGCCGCGAAGGGCTGCAGAGCAGCCCCCGAGAATTACTCCACGGCGCTGTCCGGGAACTGATCCTGGATGTACTTGATCTCGGTACGCCCGTGCGGCGCCGGCTGGCCATCCTCGCCCAGGTTGACGAAGACCATCTTGTCTACGGTCAGGATCGCCCTGCGAGTGATCTTGTTGCGCACTTCGCACTTGAGGGTGATCGAGGTGCGGCCGAACTCGGTGGCGGTGATGCCCAGCTCGATGATGTCGCCCTGGCGCGAGGCGCTGACGAAGTTGATCTCGGAAATGTACTTGGTCACCACACGCTGGTTGCCCAGCTGGACGATGGCGTAGATCGCCGCCTCCTCGTCGATCCAGCGCAGCAGGCTGCCGCCGAACAGGGTGCCGTTGGGGTTGAGGTCTTCGGGTTTTACCCATTTGCGGGTGTGAAAGTTCATCTGTACTCCTGGCCTGCGGCCTCATGAACATCGAGCGGCGAACGGCGGATCAGCCGTCCGACCACGTCCTACATGGTAGCCCCATTGATTTGCGTCAACCATGTCCACGCCCTACGACCATTGGTCAGTATCCGCGCAACGCGGTTTGACACCCACCCCCACGGATCTAGCCTGACCCCTGTGATCCGCAGATCACTCCAGGTGGTCGGACAACCGGAACTTGGCATACCGTGCGGCAGTACCGGCATTCGCAGGAAGCGAGGCTCCGGGCAGTGCCAGTGGAGAGCGACTGAGGCTCACCATTGACCTACTCGAAATCAGTGAAAGGGAATCCACTATGTCCAGAATCATTGATGTCAGCATCAACGTCGACACTGAAACCATCCTCAAAAAGTACCCTACCGCGAGCAGGGATCCGAACAAGCCCACATTCATACCACCGGAACACATTTACATGGTCACCTATCAGGACAACGTCATCTCCGGCCAGGCCGGTGGTGAGTTGCATCTCCGGGGCCGTGTGGGCGATGTGGTCCGCTGGCGCGAGCAAAGCATCTCGTTCGGCTTCGAGCAATCGGTAATCCTCTACGGATTCGTCTCCGACGATCCCAAGCACAAACTCCTGGAAGACCCTCGCCCCCTCCACGCAGAGGTTCAATCAGCCGTACCCAACGAGAACAACAAGACCATCCCGACATGCCAGATCCTCGACAACTACTACTGGCGTGGCGATCTGCTCAAGCAAGGGAAAGTCACCTACCACTTCAAGTTCATGATCGTCGATCGCGACTGCAAGTGCTGTGGCTACTTCGAATGGGATCCGTTCATCACCATCACCAACTGATCCACGCCGCGGCCCCCCCCCCCCCCCCCCCCCCGGGGGCCCCCCCCCCCCCCCCCCAA
>NZ_JAQMYQ010000022.1:0-95232 GCF_028369275.1 Mitsuaria sp. RG | reverse complement strand
GACGGTTTTGCCTACTTTTCCCACGAGAAAAGTAGGCCGCCGTAAGGGCGGAAGGGTGATAATGCGTCGACATCGCCAATGAATGCGCATAAATAAATCAAAACCCACACTCTTAAACCCGAACCCGAACCCGAACCCGAACCCGAACCCGAACCCGAACCCGAACCCGAACCTACCTCCCACCCCACAATCCAAGTAAAGTGCCGCTCCCCCGCCGTACCCCCGCAGAAAGGAACCGATCCCATGACCACCCCCGCCCTAGACATCGCCGTAATCGGCGCCACCGGCACCGTCGGTGAATCCCTCGTCCAGATCCTCGAGGAAGTGGCCTTCCCGGTCTCCACCCTGCACCTGCTGGCCAGCATGGAATCCGCCGGCAGCAGCGTCATGTTCGCCGGCAAGAAACTGAAAGTCCGCGAAGTGGACAGCTTCGACTTCACCCAGGCCCAGCTGGTGTTCTTCGCCGCCAGCCCCGCCGTGAGCCGCAGCTTCGCGCCCAAGGCCATCGCCGCCGGTTGCGCGGTGATCGACCTGTCCGGCGCCCTGGACGGCGCCACCGCCCTGGTCCCGGAAGCCAACGGCGAGCGCATCGCCGAACTCGCGCGGCCCGCGCTGATCACCAGTCCGAGCGCCGGCGCGGTGGCCCTGGCTGTGGCGCTGGCGCCGCTCAAGGGACTGCTCGACATCGAGCGCGTGCAGGTCAACGCTTGCCTGGCGGTTTCGGAGCAGGGCAGGGAGGCCGTCAGCGAGCTCGCCCGGCAGACCGCCGAGCTGCTCAACGCACGCCCGCTGGAGCCGCGCTTCTTCGATCGCCAGGTCGCCTTCAACCTGCTGCCCCAGGTCGGCACCCCCGACGAACAGGGTCACACAACGGTGGAGCGGCGCCTGGTCGGCGAGCTGCGCCAGGTGCTCGACCTGCCGCAACTGAAGATTTCCGTGACCTGCATTCAAGTCCCGGTGTTTTTCGGCGATAGCTTCAGTGTGGCGGTGCAAAGCCGTAATCCGGTCGATCTGGCGGCCGTCAACGCCGCGCTGGAGGCCGCCGACGGCATCGAACTGGTCGAATTGGGGGATTATCCGACACCGGTAGGTGACGCAGTGGGCCAGGACGTGGTCTATGTTGGTCGTGTACGCCATGGTGTCGATGAAGACCAGCAACTGAACCTGTGGCTGACCACCGACAATGTGCGCAAGGGCGCGGCGCTGAATGCCGTGCAGGCGGCACAATTGTTGATAAAACACATGGCGTAAAAGATACTGCGAGCAATTTTGTCCTGCACCGCGCAAAGGTTTTCGGGACGCTTCATACAAGGGAAGAGTTCATGCTTCGAATTCGCAAACTGGTTCTGGCCATCGCGGCAGCCTCGGCGCTGTCGTCCGGCATGGCTAACGCTCTGGGGTTGGGCGAGCTGACCCTCAAGTCGGCGCAGAACCAGCCGCTGGATGCCGAGATCGAACTGCTCGATGTGCGCGACCTCACCGCAGCGCAGATGGCGCCCAGCCTGGCGTCGCCGGAAGAGTTCGCCAAGGCCGGGGTAGCCTTCCCGCCGTACCTCGAAGACCTCACGTTCACCCCGGTGGTCAACCCCAACGGCAAGAGCGTGCTGCGGGTCACCTCCAGCAAGGCGCTGCCGGAGCCGGTGGTCAAGTTCCTGGTCCAGGTCATGTGGCCCCAGGGCCGTCTGCTGCGCGACTACAGCGTGTTGCTCGACCAGGCGCAGGCCCAGGGCAGCCAGCCGACCCAGGCCAATATCAACCCGGCGGTCAGCGCGGGCAGCTACACCACCAAGCGCCGCGACACCCTCTGGCAGATTGCGGCGCGCAACAGCAACGGCGGCTCGATCCAGCAGACCATGCTGGCCATCCAGGCGCTGAACCCGGATGCCTTCATCGGCAACAACATCAACCAGCTCAAGACCGGGCAGGTCCTGCGCCTGCCCGATCAGCAGCAGGCGCAGAGCATTCCCCAGGCCCAGGCCAACCGCGAAGTGGCCGAGCAGTACGCCGCCTGGCGCGAAGGCCGTCGCCTCGGCCCGCGCGCACGGCAACTGGACGCCACCCGCCGTGGCGAGGCTGGCGCCGCGCCGGCACGCATCGCCCAGGGCGACAACCTGCGCCTGGTGGCGCCGGGCGGCAAGGGCGCGGCCGGTGAGGCCAAGGCGCTGGGCGACAAGCTGGCCGTGGCCCAGGAAAGCCTCGACACCAGCCGTCGCGACAACGATGAACTCAAGAGCCGCATGGTCGACCTGCAGAGCCAGCTGGACAAGCTGCAGCGTCTGATCGAGCTGAAGAACGACCAGTTGGCGCGCCTGGAGGCCCAGGGCGCAGCGGCGCCGCAGCCGCCAGCTGGCGCGCTGCCGGGCGAGCCGGCTCCGGCACAGCCTGCGGTAAACGCCCAGCTGACCCCGGCCGAACCGGTGGTTGCCCCAGCGCCGGCCGCCGCCGACACCGCCCCGCAGGATGTAGCCGCCGAAGCACCTGCCAGCGAAGAGCCCGGCATGCTCGACCAGTTGCTGGGCAACCCGCTGCTGCTGGGCCTGATCGCCGGCTCCGCGTTCCTGGTCCTGCTGCTGTTGCTGCTGCTCCTGGCGCGCAAGCGCAAGGCCCAGCAGGAAGCCGAAAAGCACCTGCGCATGGCGCGTGCCCTGGCCGAGGATGGCGAGCGCGGCCCTGACCTGGAGCTGCCACCCAGCAGCTTCGAAGGCCTCGACGTGTCGGCGCCGACCGTGACCCTGTCGCCAGCGGTGGTGGCGGCCTCGGCGGCTGCGGCCGTTGCCGCGGAAAAACCTGCGGCCCCCGTCGAAGCCGCCGCGCCGGCGGTCGATCCGCGCGCCGCGCTGCTGGCCGAAGTGGACGACAGCCTGGCCCGTGGCCGTCTCAACCATGCCGCCGACCTGCTGGAAGCGGCGGTGGCTTCCGAGCCACAGCGCAGCGACCTGCGCCTGAAGCTGATGGAAGTCTATGCCCGCCAGGGTGACCAGGACGCCTTCGCCGGCCAGGAGCGCAAGCTGGCAGTCAATGACGCGAACCAGGCCGAGGTCGCCGCGCTCAAGGAGCGCTTCCCGGCCATGCTGGGTGTCGCGGCGGTGGCGGCAGGCGCTGCCGGGGCCGCTGCCCTGGCAGCCGAGTTGGATGAGCAGTATGTCCAGGACCTGCTGCAGGACAAGGAGCTGGAGCTGGGCGAAAGCGCGCCGGAACTCGTCGTGGAGCCGGAACCTGAGCCTGTCGTGGCGGCCGAGCCGGAACCTGAGCCTGTCGTCGAAGAGGCCGACCTGGACAGCGCCTTCGACCTGAGCCTGGGTGATGACTTGCCGGTAGATGACCATCTGGACCTGGCTGGTCTTGAGGACTTGGTTGTCGAAGCGCCCGAGATCGAGGCCGAGCCTGCGCCTGCGGTTGCCGAAACTGATGCCGACGACGACTTCGAGGCTTTGCTTGCCCAGGCCCAGGCGACGCCGCAGAATGTCGACGATCTGGCCGAGTTCGACCTGGATGTCGCCGAACAGCCGGTGGCCCCGGCCAGCAGCGAGGAAGCCCCGGTGGACGTGGCGGCGGAGCTCGCGGCCTTCGAGGCCATTCCGGAGTTCGACCCGATCTCCGAGCTGGAGCTGCCCGAGGACTTCGACCTGTCGCTGTCGCTGGACGACGACTCGCCGGCGGCGAAGAACTTCGCCTCGGAACTGGACGACGTCAACGCCGAACTCGACAAGCTGTCGCAGAACCTCGATGTCCCGGCAGCGGCGCCTGAGCCACAGTTCACCGCCGAGGATGCGGCACTGGAGCCCGAGCCGCTGGACGACCTGGACTTCGACTTCTTCTCCGGCGCCGACGAGGTGGCCACCAAGCTCGACCTGGCTCGCGCCTACATCGACATGGGCGACCACCAGGGTGCCCGTGACATCCTCGACGAAGTGGTCAAGGACGGCGATGACAGCCAGCGCCAGGAAGCCAACGAGATGCTCTCGCGCCTGGTCTGAGGCGACGTTGCACCGCGCGGGGCAAGCCCATTCCCACAGAACACGTGGGAGCGGGCTTGCCCCGCGATCATTTCGGCCCCTGCACGGTTTGCCGGTATACTCCCGCCTTTCGTTTCAGCATCAGGTTTGCCGCTCTTGGACATCATCGACACCGCCGCCGCCGAATCGGCCGCCGAAGGCTACACCCGCATCGCCCTGGGCGTGGAATACAAAGGTTCGCGCTACCGCGGCTGGCAGCGCCAGGCCAGCGGCGTGCCCAGTGTCCAGCAGGCCCTGGAGCAGGCGCTGTCGACGGTGGCCAACGAGCCGATCTCGGTGATCTGCGCCGGGCGTACCGATGCCGGCGTCCATGGTTGCGGGCAGATCGTGCATTTCGATACCCGCGCCGTGCGCGACGAGCGCGCCTGGACCCTGGGCACCAACTTCAACCTGCCCCACGACATCAGCGTGGTCTGGTCGGCGCCGATGCCTGCGCACTTTCATGCCCGCTTCAAGGCCACCGCGCGGCGCTATCGCTACGTCATCTACAACGATCCGATCCGCCCGGCGCACCTGGCCGAGGAAGTGACCTGGAACCATCGCCCGCTGGACGTCGAGCGCATGGCCGAGGCCGCGCAGTATCTGCTGGGCACCCATGATTTCAGCGCCTTCCGCGCCAGCCAGTGCCAGGCCAAGTCGCCGATCAAGCACATCCACCACCTGCGCGTGACCCGTCATGGGCGGATGATCGTGCTGGACGTGCGCGCCACCGCGTTCCTGCACCACATGGTGCGCAACATCGCCGGCGTGCTGATGACCATCGGCGCCGGAGAGCGTCCGGTGGAGTGGGCCCGCGAGGTGCTGGAGGGGCGCAACCGCCGTGACGGCGGAGTGACCGCGCATCCTTACGGGCTCTACCTGGTGCAGGTGGAGTATCCGCAGGAATACGCGCTGCCGCAGCGTTACATCGGCCCACACTTTCTTAGCGGTTACGAGGCGCTGGCAGACTGACGGGGCATGGGTCATTTGCTACCATCGACGCTTTCCCGATCACCCAAGGTTCGCCGTCCATGAGCAACGTTCGCAGCAAGATCTGCGGGATTACCCGTATCGAGGACGCCCTGGCCGCGGTCGAGGCCGGCGCCGACGCGCTCGGTTTCGTCTTCTATGCGAAAAGCCCGCGGGCAGTGGATGTGCGCCAGGCGCGGGCGATCATCGACGCGCTGCCGCCGTTCGTGACCACCGTGGGGTTGTTCGTCAACGCCTCGCGCTGCGAGCTCAACGAGATCCTCGAAGTGGTTTCCCTGGACCTGCTACAGTTCCACGGCGATGAAACCCCGGCCGATTGCGAGGGCTACCACCGCCCCTGGATCAAGGCCCTGCGGGTGCGCCCGGGGGATGACCTGGAGGCCGCCTGCCGCCACTACGCCGGCGCCCGCGGCATCCTGCTGGACGCCTATGTGCCGGGCGTGCCGGGGGGAACCGGCGAGGCCTTCGACTGGTCACTGATTCCGCAGCGCCTGAGCAAGCCGATCATCCTTGCCGGTGGCCTGTCGGCCGACAACGTGGCGGCGGCCATTCGCCAGGTGCGCCCGTACGCGGTGGATGTCAGCGGCGGCGTGGAGCAGGCCAAGGGCATCAAGGATGCGGCGAAGATCGAAGCCTTCATGCAGGCGGTGAAACACGCGTGAACGCTAATGTGACGGCTGGCCGCGCGCCATCGTCCATAGCTTTCGCAGCCCGGTGCTGCCAGGCCGCGCCAGAGCGCGGGGCATGCCGGGGAAGAATTGGAGGTGGGGCGGCCGTGGCCGGCCCATCGTCGCTTTACAGAAGAATTTGAGCTCAAGGGCAGGGCGGGGCCGCGCAGGTCTCCCTGGCCAATACTGGAGAAAGCAAGCATGAGCAACTGGTTGGTAGACAAACTGATCCCTTCGATCATGCGTTCCGAGGTGAAGAAGAGCTCGGTGCCGGAAGGGCTGTGGCACAAGTGCCCGTCCTGCGAAGCCGTGCTGTATCGCCCGGAGCTGGAAAAGACCCTCGACGTCTGCCCTAAGTGCAACCACCACATGCGTATCGGCGCCCGCGCGCGCATCGATATCTTCCTCGATCCAGAAGGCCGTGCCGAGCTGGGCGCCGACCTGGAGCCGGTCGACCGCCTGAAGTTCCGTGACGGCAAGAAGTACAAGGACCGCCTGACCGCCGCGCAGAAGCAGACCGGCGAGAAGGACGCGCTGATCTCCATGAGCGGCACCCTGATGGGCATGCCGATCGTGGTCAGCGCCTTCGAGTTCTCCTTCATGGGCGGCTCCATGGGTGCCATCGTTGGTGAGCGTTTCGTGCGCGCCGCCAACTACGCCCTGGAAAACCGTTGCCCGATGGTCTGCTTCTCCGCTTCCGGTGGCGCGCGCATGCAGGAAGCGCTGATCTCGCTGATGCAGATGGCCAAGACCTCCGCGGTGCTGGCGCGTCTGCGCGAAGAAGGCATTCCATTCATCTCGGTGCTGACCGACCCGGTCTACGGCGGCGTTTCCGCCAGCCTGGCGATGCTCGGCGACGTGATCGTCGGCGAGCCGAAGGCGCTGATCGGCTTCGCCGGCCCGCGGGTGATCGAGCAGACCGTGCGCGAGAAACTGCCCGAAGGCTTCCAGCGCAGCGAGTTCCTGCTGGAACACGGCGCCATCGATCTGATCATCTCCCGTGACGAGCTGCGTCCGCGCCTGGCGCGCCTGCTGGCGCAGATGACCGGCCAGCCGACCCCGGAAGCGGCCAAAGAGGTCGCCGCGGTCGCGTGATGAACCAGCGCAGCCTGGGCGACTGGCTCGCCTACCTCGAACAGTTGCACCCCTCGGCCATCGACATGGGCCTGGAGCGCTCGCAACAGGTGCTGGCGCGCCTGGGGCTGGGCAAGCTGGCGCCGCGGGTGGTGACGGTGACCGGTACCAACGGCAAGGGCTCGACCTGCGCTTTCGTGGCCGCGTTGCTGCGCGCCCAGGGGCTCAAGGTCGGGGTGTACAGTTCGCCGCACCTGCTGCGTTACAACGAACGGGTGCTGATCGAGGGTCGCGAGGCCAGCGATGAGCGCCTGTGCGAAGCGTTCGCCGCAGTGGAAGCGGCGCGCGGCGAGATCTCGCTGACCTATTTCGAAATGGGCACCCTGGCGGCGTTCTGGCTGTTCAAGCAATCCGCGCTGGATGCGGTGGTGCTCGAGGTCGGCCTGGGTGGCCGGCTGGACGCGGTCAACCTGGTGGATGCCGACGTGTCGCTGGTAACCAGTATCGGTGTCGACCACGTCGACTACCTGGGTGATAGCCGCGAGTCGGTGGCGTACGAGAAGGCGGGGATCTTCCGCCGGGGCAAGCCTGCGCTGTGCGGTGACCTGGATCCGCCGCAGCCTTTGCTGGACAAGGTGCGCGAGCTGGATTGCCCGTTCTTCCTGCGCGGGCGTGATTTCGACCTGGATAGCAGCGTCGACCACTGGCATTGGCGTGGTCGCCAGCTCGACGGTTCGCCCGTTGAACTGCGCGACCTGCCGTTGCTCGACCTGCCTATGGAGAATGCCGCCCTGGCCTTGCAGGCCTTTCTGCTGACGGGCCTGCCGTGGGATAGCGGCAAGGTTCGCCAGGCCTTGCTGGACACCCGTATCACCGGTCGTCTCGACCGGCGCGAGCTGTTGCTGCAAGGCAAGCGCGTGGAGTTGCTGCTGGATGTCGGCCACAACCCGCACGCCGCTGAGTACCTGGCCCGCCGTCTGGCGGCGCGCCCGGTGAAGGGGCGGCGCCTGGCGGTGTTCGGCCTGTTGGCCGACAAGGACCTGGCCGGTGTGCTCGCGCCGCTGCGCGACCAGGTCGCCGACTGGGCGGTGGCGCCGCTGGACACGCCGCGTAGCCGCCCGGCCACGGAGCTGGCGGATGCCTTGACGAACCTGGGTGCGACAGTGAAGTCTTACGCCAGTGTTGCGGCTGCCCTCGAAGGGCAGTGCGCCCAGGCGACGGCGGATGACCAGATCCTGCTGTTCGGTTCGTTTTTCTGCGTCGGCGAGGCCCTGGCCTGGCTCGAACGGCAGGTCCCCGAGGATGGAGTAGATGGCAGTGCTGGATAAAGGGATGAAACAGCGCATGGTCGGTGCGCTGGTGCTGGTGGCGCTGGCGGTGATCTTCCTGCCGATGTTGTTCACCCGCGAGGACGAGCTGCGCCAGGTGCGAGTCGAGGCGCCGGAGGCGCCGGCCATGCCGAGTCTGCCCCAGGTGCAGGTGGAGCCGGTTCAGGTGCCGGAGCCTCAGCCGTTGCCGGAGCAGAACGCGCAGCCGCCGGTAGTGGTCGACGAGTCCACGGCGCCGGTGACGGCGCCGAGCCAGCCCATCGCGCCGGTCGCGACCGTGGCGCCCCCTGTGCAGCCCAAGCCGCAGACACCAGTGCCGACGCCGCCGGTCGCCAGGGTGGAGGCGCGTCCGGCGCCTGCGCCGAGCGTTGCGCCCGCCGCCAAGCCGGCCGCGCCGTCGAAGATCGATGCCAACGGCCTGCCGGTGAGCTGGTCGATCCAGCTGGCCAGCCTGTCCAACCGGGCCGGTGCCGAGAATCTGCAGAAGACCCTGCGCAGCCAGGGCTACAACGCCTACATCCGTTCGGCGGACGGCATGAATCGGGTGTTCGTCGGGCCGCTGATCGAGCGCGCCGAGGCCGAGCGCCTGCGTGATGTGATCAGCCGCCAGCAAAACCTCAAGGGTATCGTGGTGCGCTTCCAGCCGGAGCGTGGCTGACGCACATCTCACGCCCTCCCTGTAGGAGCGGCCTTGTGCCGCGAAAGGGCCGCAACGCGGCCCCGCTCACACCTTGGGGATGCTGCGCAGCCCTTTCGCGGCGCAAGGCCGCTCCTACAGAGTCCGCGTAGGCCAGGCGGTCTGTTTTAGGGCGTAAAGCTGTCCCCAGAGTCAGCCCGCAGCCCTTCAAACGCCTGACATTCCGCTTACTCCAAGCCCCTGGCTCTGGTAAAATGCGCCGCCTCTAACGTCGGCAGGCAACACCGTGGCATTTACCTGGGTTGATTGGGCGATCATCGCGATCGTCGTCATTTCATCACTGATCAGTCTCAAGCGCGGCTTCGTCAAGGAAGCCTTGTCCCTGCTCATCTGGATTGTCGCCGGTGCGGTGGCCTGGATGTTCGGCGGCTCGCTTGCGCAGTATCTTGAAAGCTATATCCAGATGCCTTCAGCACGGGTCATTGCCGGCTGCGCCATTCTTTTCGTCGCCACGCTGCTGGTCGGGGCGATGCTCAATTTCCTCATCGGCGAACTGATCCGCGTGACCGGGTTGTCCGGCACTGATCGCTTCCTCGGCATGGCCTTCGGCGCCGCGCGCGGGGGCTTGCTGGTGGTGGTGGCGGTCGGGCTGCTGAGCCTGGGGCCGGTGCAACAGGATCCGTGGTGGCAGGAATCACGCCTGATACCACAATTTCTATTGGTAGCCGATTGGTCGAAGAACCTCATTCTCGGGTTCAGCGGCCAGTGGATGTCCAGTGGGGTCAGCGCACCCGTTGACCTTCCGTTCAAGGAGCAGTTGCTCGGGCCGACCAAGCCCTGAGCGCTCTTCACTCAAGTTTCATCAAAGTAGGGGTTGCGTCGCATGTGTGGCATCGTCGGTATCGTCGGTAAGTCGAACGTCAATCAGGCGCTGTATGACGCGCTTACGGTCCTCCAGCACCGCGGCCAGGATGCTGCCGGTATCGTGACCAGCCACGACGGCCGGTTGTTCCTGCGCAAGGATAACGGCCTGGTGCGCGACGTCTTCCAGCAGCGCCACATGCAGCGCCTGGTCGGCAGCATCGGCATCGGTCACGTGCGTTACCCGACCGCCGGCAGCTCCACTTCGGCCGAGGCCCAGCCGTTCTACGTCAACTCGCCCTACGGCATCACCCTGGCGCACAACGGCAACCTGACCAACGTCGAGCAGCTGGCCAAGGAGATCTACGAGTCCGACCTGCGCCACGTCAACACCAACTCCGACTCCGAAGTGCTGCTGAACGTGTTCGCCCACGAGCTGGCCGTGCGCGGCAAGCTGCAGCCGACCGAAGAAGACGTGTTCGCCGCGGTTTCCCACGTGCACAGCCGTTGCGTCGGTGGCTACGCGGTGGTGGCGATGATCACCGGCTACGGCATTGTCGGCTTCCGCGACCCCAACGGCATCCGTCCGGTGGTGTTCGGCCAGCGTCACACCGATGAAGGCGTCGAGTACATGATCGCCTCGGAAAGCGTGGCCCTGGACGTGCTCGGCTTCACCCTGATCCGCGACCTGGCGCCGGGCGAGGCGGTGTACATCACCGAAGGCGGCCAGATGTTCACCAAGCAGTGCGCCGAAAGCCCGAAACTGCAGCCGTGCATCTTCGAGCACGTCTACCTGGCCCGTCCGGATTCGATCATCGACGGCGTCTCGGTGTACAAGGCGCGCCTGCGCATGGGCGAGAAGCTGGCCGAGAAGATCCAGCGCGAGCGCCCGGACCACGACATCGACGTGGTCATCCCGATTCCCGACACCAGCCGCACCGCGGCGCTGGAGCTGGCCAACCACCTGGGCGTCAAGTTCCGCGAAGGCTTCGTCAAGAACCGCTACATCGGCCGTACCTTCATCATGCCCGGCCAGGCCGCGCGCAAGAAATCGGTACGCCAGAAGCTCAACGCCATCGAGCTGGAATTCCGCGGCAAGAACGTGATGCTGGTGGACGACTCGATCGTGCGCGGCACCACCTGCAAGCAGATCATCCAGATGGCCCGCGAAGCCGGCGCCAAGAATGTCTACTTCTGCTCCGCGGCCCCCGCGGTGCGCTACCCCAACGTCTACGGCATCGACATGCCGAGCGCTCACGAATTGATCGCCCACAACCGTACCACCGAACAGGTGGCCGAGTTGATCGGCGCCGACTGGCTGATCTACCAGGACCTCCCGGACCTGATCGAATCGGTCGGTGGCGGCAAGATCAAGATCGAGCATTTCGATTGCGCGGTGTTCAACGGTGAGTATGTCACCGGCGATATCGACGAAGCCTACCTCGAGCGCATCGAGCAGGCCCGTAACGACCTGGCCAAGGTGAAGAACCAGGCGGTCAGCGCGATCATCGACCTGTACAACAACTGATTTGGGAGCGACGGCATGACCGATCAATGGGATGCCGGTCGACTGGACAGTGACCTCGAGGGTGTCGGTTTCGACACCCTGGCGGTGCGCGCCGGTCAGAACCGTACACCGGAGGCCGAGCACAGCGAAGCGCTGTTCCTGACCTCCAGCTATGTCTTTCGCACGGCCGCCGACGCCGCCGCGCGCTTTGCCGGCGAAACGCCGGGCAACGTCTACTCGCGCTACACCAACCCGACCGTGCGCGCCTTCGAGGAGCGCCTGGCGGCCATGGAGGGCGCCGAGCAGGCTGTGGCCACTTCCACCGGCATGGCGGCGATTCTCGCCGTGGTCATGTCGCTGTGCAGCGCTGGCGACCATGTGCTGGTATCGCAGAGCGTGTTCGGCTCGACCATCAGCCTGTTCGAGAAGTACTTCAAGCGTTTCGGCGTGCAGGTGGACTACGTGCCGCTGGTCGACCTGAACGGCTGGGAAAAGGCCATCAAGGCCAATACCAAGCTGCTGGTCGTCGAGTCGCCCTCCAACCCGCTGGCCGAACTGGTGGACATCACCGCACTGGCCGAGATCGCCCATGCCCGTGGCGCCATGCTGGTGGTGGACAACTGCTTCAGCACCCCGGCCTTGCAGCAGCCGCTCAAGCTCGGCGCCGACATCGTGTTCCACTCGGCCACCAAGTTCATCGACGGCCAGGGCCGTTGCATGGGCGGCGTGGTGGCCGGGCGCAGCGAGCAGATGAAGGAAGTGGTGGGCTTCCTGCGCACCGCCGGCCCGACCCTCAGCCCGTTCAACGCCTGGGTCTTCACCAAGGGGTTGGAGACTCTCAAGCTGCGCATGCGCGCCCACTGCGAGAGCGCCCAGGCGTTGGCCGAGTGGCTCGAGCAACAGGACGGCATCGAGAAGGTCCACTACGCCGGCCTGCCGAGCCACCCGCAGCATGAACTGGCCAAGCGCCAGATGAGCGGCTTCGGCGCGGTGGTCAGCTTCGAGGTCAAGGGCGGCAAGGAAGGCGCCTGGCGCTTCATCGACGCCACCCGGGTGATCTCCATCACCACCAACCTCGGTGACAGCAAGACTACCATCGCCCACCCGGCCACCACCTCTCACGGCCGTCTGACGCCGCAGGAGCGTGAAGCGGCGGGTATCCGTGACAGCCTGGTGCGCGTGGCGGTCGGACTGGAAGACGTGGCCGACCTGCAAGCCGATCTGGCCCGCGGCCTGGCGGCGCTGTGATCGACTGGAAGGGTGGCGAACCCGGCCATAACGGCCGGGTGGCACTGGTGACCGGTGCCGCCCGCGGCATCGGCCTGGGCATCGCCGCCTGGTTGATCTGCGAGGGCTGGCAGGTGGTGCTGAGCGATCTGGACCGCCCGCGCGGCACCAAGGTCGCCAAGGCCCTGGGCGACAATGCCTGGTTCATCACCATGGACGTGGCCGACGAGGCCCAGGTCAGTGCCGGGGTGTCCGAGGTGCTCGGGCAGTTCGGCCGGCTGGATGCGCTGGTGTGCAACGCGGCGATCGCCAATCCGCATAACCAGACCCTGGAAAGCCTGTCCCTGGCCCAATGGAACCGGGTGCTGGCGGTCAACCTCAATGGCCCGATGCTGCTGGCCAAGCATTGCGCACCTTATCTGCGCGCCCATGGTGGCGCGATCGTCAACCTGACCTCCACCCGCGCCCGGCAGTCCGAGCCGGACACCGAGGCCTATGCCGCCAGCAAGGGCGGCCTGGTCGCCTTGACCCACGCCCTGGCCATGAGCCTGGGGCCGGAGATCCGTGTCAATGCGGTGAGCCCGGGCTGGATCGATGCCCGTGATCCTTCGCAGCGACGCGCCGAACCTTTGACTGATGCCGACCATGCCCAGCATCCGACGGGCAGGGTAGGGACGGTCGAGGATGTGGCGGCGTTGGTGGCGTGGCTGCTGTCGCGCCAGGCGGGGTTCGTCACCGGCCAGGAGTTCGTGGTCGATGGCGGGATGACCCGCAAGATGATCTACACCTGAGCTGTAACCTGTTGAGATGCAAGAGAAAGGGGCTTATAGCCCCTTTTTTTGTCGGTTGTGCCGGCCCTGTCGCGGGGCAAGCCCGCTCCCACGCTGTGGGTATCGGGTTGTGGGAGCGGGCTTGCCCCGCGATCAGGCTGCCCCAGCGGCTACCTTTTTTGCCCTTTTTGAAAAAAACTTCAATGGGGGTATTGACTTAGCATCGGTACCTGCGTAAATTTCGCGGCCTCAGCGAAGCAAACGCAACAAGCAACATCGCGGGGGTGATTAGCTCAGCCGGGAGAGCATCTGCCTTACAAGCAGAGGGTCGGCGGTTCGATCCCGTCATCACCCACCACTTCCTGAGACGTTCCTGGTTCAGTGGTTTCGAAAGAAACACGCTGGCAGAGAGGAGCAGGACGCAAGTCCAACTATGCGCGGCGGTAGTTCAGTCGGTTAGAATACCGGCCTGTCACGCCGGGGGTCGCGGGTTCGAGTCCCGTCCGCCGCGCCATTTTTCTCCAGATGGGTGCTTGCACCGGTCTGAGGCCGCAAGGCCAGATCCCAGTTTCAATCAGGCGCAAGCCTGAACGATACGCAGCGGTAGTTCAGTCGGTTAGAATACCGGCCTGTCACGCCGGGGGTCGCGGGTTCGAGTCCCGTCCGCTGCGCCATCTTCTGCCAAGAGCCCCATGAACGCTCAAGGCAACACAGAAAGGGCGATATCAAAGTCGCCTTTTTTGTGCCTGGCTTTCGCGCCACAGCGCTTGAAAGCTCAGATCCCAGTTTCAATCGGGTGCAAGCCCGAACGATACGCAGCGGTAGTTCAGTCGGTTAGAATACCGGCCTGTCACGCCGGGGGTCGCGGGTTCGAGTCCCGTCCGCTGCGCCATCTTCGCCTCGAGGTCCCTAGAACACCTCGAAGCTACGAAAAAGCGACCCTCGGGTCGCTTTTTTCGTTTCAGCGCCTTGCACAGACACGGGCAAGGATTTACACCAAGCTGACAGAGTCTTCACCGATCAATGGTTTCAGCCACTGATCGATGTGTTGCACAATACGCCCCATTCGTTTCTTCCCGGAATTGGCAATGTCTAGATCAACCGTCTATGGCGCGCTCGGGCTGGCCGTCGTGCTGGCGGGTGTGTCCGGCTGTTCCTCGAAAAAGGCCGCCGTCTACGAGCACGAGAACTTCGATGACTCGGGCACCTTCTCCCGCAGTTTCGCCACCAGCGAGGCGGGCTCCTGCGAGGCGGCGCGGCGCGCGCTGCTCAGCCAGGGCTACATCATCACCAGCAGCGACGCCAATCAGGTCGCCGGCAACAAGAGCTTCCAGCAGAACGCCGAGAACCACCTGCAGATCAGCTTCAACATCACCTGCGTGCCGGACATGAGCGACAAGCAGCGCTCGACCATGTTCGCCAACGCCCTGCAGGACCGCTACACCCTGAAGAAGTCCAACACTTCCGCCAGCCTTGGCGTGGGTGTACTGGGTTCGGTATCGATGCCGATCGGCTCCACCGACGATTCCATGGTCAAGGTCGCCAGCGAGACAGTCACTGCCGCGCAGTTCTATGACCGCTACTTCGCTTTGGTGGAAAGCTACCTGCCGAAGCAGAAGAAGCCGGAGAAAACCGAGCCCGCCGCCGAGCCGAAGGTTGAAAAACCGGCCGCCGACCTGGGCCTGCCGGAGCCTGCGCCCGCTGCCCTGGCGCCCGCGGCGCAGCCTGCCACGCCGGTCGCCGAGAGCGTGGCAGAGGCACCGGCCCCGGTACCGACTCCGGTTGCCGCCGCCCCTGCCGCTGCTCCCGCGCCTGTTGCCGCTCCAGCGGCTTCTGTACCGGCTAGCGAAGCCCCTGCGGCCCCGATTGTGGACGACAGCAAGGGCTCGCAGCCCATCGCGCCGCCCGTCGAGCCGGCACCGATCCAGGTGCAGCAGGAAGCACCGGCAGTGGAGCAGGCTCCCGCGCCACTCTGACACGTCGATAACTTCCCGGGCGCCTGCTACGTTTATCGTTCATAGGGCTGTAATCATCCCGTCATTTCGCTGGCTTAGGTTGGCGCAATGACTGAAGAACGATGAATGAAGGGGCGTGAAGATGGACGATTACCAGGAAGAACTGCTCGAATTCCAGGCCTATGAACTGGACCTGCCGGAGCCGGCCGACGACGCCACCGAGCTTTAACCCACCTGTCGCTGATTGCGGCGAAACTCCCCGGGCGTCAGCCCCGTCCAGCGCTTGAATGCGCGCTGGAAGGCCTCGGCCGAGGCGAACCCCAACAGATAGGCGATCTCGCCGAAGGCCAGCTCCGTGTCGCGGATATAGGTCTCGGCCAGGTCGCGCCGCGTGTCGTTGAGCAGGTTGCGAAAGCGCGTGCCTTCCTCGGCGAGTTTGCGGCGCAAGGTCCAGGTCGGCAGTTGCAGGTGCCGCGCCACTTCTTCCAGATCCGGCTCGCGCCCACCGTTCAACAGCGGTCCCAGCAGGTGGGTGATGCGCTCGCCCAGGCTGCGCACGCGGGTGCGCTGGGCCAGTTCTGCTTCGCACAGCTGCAGCAGGTGCTGCCAGGTACTGGGGCAGTGTTGCGGGTTGGGCAGGGCCAGGGTGGCCTGGCTCAGGCGCAGCTGGTTGGCCGTGGCGCCGAAATGCACCGGGCCTGCGCACAGGCTTTGGTACTGTGCGGCGTAGGCGGGGGCGTCGAACTCGATTTCCAGGCGCTCGGCCTGCACCGGCCTGGCCGCCAGGGCGCCAAGCTGCGCCAGCCAGCCAGCCAGTAGCGAGTCGACCACGAAGCGGTTGTAGTCGTTGTAGGGGCTGATGGAATAGAACCGCAGCCAAGCGCCCTGGGCGTCTTCCTGAAAGCTCGACTGGCCCCGGTAGTTGGCGGCATACAGCGGCTCGAAACGCAGCAGGGTGCGGGCGGCATCGCCAAGGGTCGGGGCCTGGGCGGCGGCGACGCCGGCCAGGCCGGCCTGGGCCAGGCGGCTCAGGCGCCCCATGTGCAGGCCCAGCGCCGGCTCGGTGGACAAGGCGATCGCCGCGTGCCCCAGGTGCATGTAGCGCGGGATCGACAGCCGCGCACCCGGCTCGGCCAGGCGCCTGGAGTCGAGGCCATAGCGCAGCAGCAGGGGGTGTGGATCGTGACCGAGTGCCGTCAGCGCCTCGGCCAGGGGCTGGACGAAACCTACCGACAGTTCACCCAGGCGTACGCGGGGGCGGGGCATGGCGTCACAGCCACAGGTTGAGCAGGCGCGCGCCGTGGCTGTCGTTGCCGACCCACAACGTGCCACCCTGGCTGGCAAAGCCCTGCCCATCGCTGCCCAGCTCCCAGAACTGACCACGCATGAACACGCTCATGCTCGGGGTGGCGGCGTTGGCGGCCAGCGGCAGTTGCTGCCAGGCACGCTGTTCGCTCACTGCGCCGCGGCGCAGGGGCAGGTCGGCGGCCTGGGCCTGGTGGCGGTTGCCACGCCAGGGCGCCTGCCAGCTCTGCTTGCCACTGAGGAAGACCGGGTTGGCAACCAGTTGCACCGATTGCGCGGCCAGTTGCCGGTAGTTGGCGGGGTACCAGCTGTCGCTGCCGATCAGCACGCCCAGGCGTCCGGCGGGAGTCTGCAGCACCTGCAGCGGATGCTGCTGGCCGTCGTGGATGTAGCGCCGGCTTTCGCTGTCGGGGTACTGCTGGTGCTGGGGTTGCCCGAGCACCGAACCGTCGCTGGCGAACACCAGGCTGCTGTTGTACAGCGGACCGTTGCCGGTGCGCAGCACGCCGTTCTCCACATAGGGTGCGGGCAGAATGATGGAGCCGGCGACCAGGGTGACGCCGAATTCCCGGGCCAGGTTGCCGAACACCTGCTGGTAGTCGGCGGCCATCTGTGCGGCCTTCATGCGCAGGTGCGCGTCCGAACGGCGATCGTCGCCGCTGGCGGCGAGCATCGCCAGGCCGTAGCGCAGCGGGTTGCTCAGCTCCAGCCACTGCCAGGCCTCGTTGCGCTGGGTGACCTGGTACAGTTCGCGTTTCTCGCCCCGGGCCCACAGCCAGGTGCCGATATGCTCCGGCAACACCACCACGGTGCGCGGGTTGACCAGGCCCTGGGCGCGGGCCTGTTCCAGGTAGGCCGAGAGCTTGCGGTGCAGGCGCGTGAGGTTCTGGTAGTCCCCCGGATACAGCAGCGGCTCGACCCCCAGCAGGTTGCCGTGCTCGCCCGGCACGCCCTGGTTGAGGGCCAGTTCGATGCGCAGGTCGGACAAGTAATGACCCTCCGGGCGCTGCAGGGTCCAGAAGCCGTAGCCGCAGAGGGCGGCAAGGGTGACCAGCGCCAGGGCGCCGGCTAGCAGTTTTCGCATGGAGCGGTCCAGCGTTGTGCAGAAGGAGTGCCCTAGGGTAGTCCTGCTGTGCAGCAGGATCAATAAGTTGTCAGTTTCGATCATTGAGCGGGTTCAAACGCCTGTTTAATGTCGTCCTCAGACAAACGACGGGTCCCGCTGCGCTGCTGTAGAGCGCGGGTAGAGGTGCCCGCATTCCGTGATCACGCCACCTGTGGAGTCCATCCATGGCTACCGACCGTTACCCGCACCTGCTGGCCCCCCTCGACCTGGGCTTCACCACCCTGCGCAACCGCACCCTGATGGGCTCGATGCACACCGGCCTCGAGGAGCGCCCGGGCGGCTTCGAGCGCATGGCTGCCTACTTTGCCGAGCGCGCCCGTGGCGGCGTCGGGCTGATGGTTACCGGTGGCATCGCGCCGAACGACGAAGGTGGCGTGTATTCGGGCGCGGCCAAGCTCAGCACCGAGGAAGAGGCCGACAAGCACCGGATCGTCACCGAGGCGGTGCATGCCGCCGGTGGCAAGATCTGCCTGCAGATCCTGCATGCCGGGCGCTATGCCTACAGCCCGAAACAGGTGGCGCCCAGCGCCATCCAGGCGCCGATCAACCCGTTCAAGCCCAGGGAGCTGGACGAAGAGGGCATCGAGAAGCAGATCCGCGACTTCGTCACCTGCGCAAGCCTGGCCCAGCGTGCCGGCTACGACGGTGTCGAGATCATGGGATCGGAAGGCTACTTCATCAACCAGTTCCTCGCCGCCCACACCAACCACCGCACCGATCGCTGGGGCGGCAGCTACGAGAACCGCATGCGCCTGGCGGTGGAGATCGTGAGCCGGGTGCGCGAGGCGGTGGGGCCGAACTTCATCATCATCTTCCGTCTGTCGATGCTCGACCTGGTCGAGGGCGGCAGCACCTGGGACGAGATCGAGCTGCTGGCCAAGGCCATCGAGCAGGCCGGCGCCACGCTGATCAACACTGGTATCGGCTGGCATGAGGCGCGCATCCCGACCATCGCCACCAAGGTGCCGCGCGCGGCGTTCAGCAAGGTCACCGCTAAGCTGCGTGGCGCGGTGAAGATCCCGCTGATCACCACCAACCGCATCAACACCCCGGAGGTGGCCGAGGCGGTGCTGGCTGAGGGCGATGCCGACATGGTCTCGATGGCCCGGCCATTCCTGGCCGACCCGGATTTCGTCAACAAGGCCGCTGAAGGTCGTGGCGACGAGATCAACACTTGCATCGGCTGCAACCAGGCCTGCCTGGACCACACATTCGGCGGCAAGCTGACCAGCTGCCTGGTCAACCCGCGAGCCTGCCATGAGACCGAACTCAACTACCTGCCGGTGCGGGCGGTGAAGCGCATCGCGGTGGTCGGCGCTGGCCCTGCGGGCCTGGCAGCCGCCACCGTGGCCGCTGAACGCGGTCATGAAGTGACGTTGTTCGATGGCGCCGCTGAGATCGGTGGGCAGTTCAACGTGGCCAAGCGCGTGCCGGGCAAGGAGGAGTTCTACGAGACCCTGCGTTACTTCCGCAACAAGGTGAAGTCCACGGGTGTCGACCTGCGCCTGAATACCCGTGTCGATGTGGCCGCGCTGGTGGCCGGCGAGTTCGACGAAGTCATCCTGGCCACCGGCATCGCCCCGCGCACGCCGGCCATACCCGGCATCGACAACGCCAAGGTGCTGAGCTACCTGGATGTGCTGCTGGAGCGCAAGCCGGTGGGCGAGCGGGTGGCGGTGATCGGTGCCGGTGGCATTGGCTTCGATGTGTCCGAGTATCTGGTGCACAAAGGCGTGGCCACCAGCCAGGACCGTGAGGCGTTCTGGAAGGAGTGGGGCATCGATACGCGTTTGCAGGCCCGTGGTGGTGTGGCCGGGGTCAAGGCCGAGCCTCATGCGCCGGCGCGCCAGGTGTACCTGTTGCAACGCAAGAAGACCAAGGTCGGCGACGGCCTGGGCAAGACCACCGGCTGGATTCATCGCACGGGGCTGAAGAACAAGCAGGTGCAGATGCTCAACAGCGTCGAATACCTGAGCGTGGACGATGCTGGCCTGCATCTGCGGGTTGGCGAGGGCGAGCCGCAGTTGCTGGCGGTGGACAACATCGTCATCTGCGCTGGCCAGGATCCGCTGCGTGAGTTGCATGATGGCCTTGTTGCGGCCGGGCAGTCGGTACACCTGATCGGAGGCGCTGATGTGGCAGCTGAACTTGATGCCAAGCGGGCGATTAACCAAGGGTCGAGGTTGGCGGCGGAACTGTGATTGTTTGAATCGTTGGTGAGCCAACTTCCACAGTTGAGGTGGTAATACACCTTTTCTGTGGAGGTTAGCTTGTCAGCGAGTGGTTGTAACTGAAGAAACATTGCCAGTAGTCTACACTTACTCCATGTCTGTTGATCTTGATCTTGCTTCTAAGCGCGCGATAGTTCAGGCAACGCCAATTGCGACTTCAGGAGGCCGAGCGGAGTTCTTGCGAAGGGAGGTGACGGGCATGGATGCCCGTCAAGCGCTGCGCCCCAGGATGGGGCGTTCAGCGCGGTCCTCCCGGGAGCAAGAACGGAGCGAGGGGACCCCGGAGCGAAGCGTAGGGGCCGGATGAATGGAGCGAGGATTTTTTGGTGACTTTTTGATCCTTCAAAAAGTTACCCGCCGTAAGGGCGGAAAGGTGACTATGCGTCACCATCGCAAATGAATGCGCATATAACTTTCAAAACACATGACTCTAAAAGTCAAAGTCAAAGTCAAAGTCAAAGTCAAAGTCAAAGTCAAAGTCAAATGCGATCGGCGTGGGTTTTAACAGGTGTAAGCGCATTCATTTGCTATAATGACGCATAGTCACCTTTTCGCCCTTACGGCGAGTCACTTTTTGTCAAACGCGACAAAAAGTAACCAAAAAACGCTGCGCTCCATTCATCCGGCCCTCCGCTACGCTCCGGGTTCCCTCACTCCGGCCTTGCTCCCGGGAGGACCGCGCTGCAGGGCCCATCCTGGGCCCCAGCGCTTGACGGGCATCCATGCCCGTCACCTCCCTCCGCAAGGCCTGCGTTCGGCCTCCTGAAGTCGCGAAAGTACGGGCGGCGCCTGGACTGACGCAGCTGTCGCTAGCGAGGTATGAGGATAGACTCCTGATCGGCAACGGCAACGGCAACGGCAACGGCAACGGCAACGGCAACGGCAACGGCAACGGCAACGGCAACGGCAACGAGCAGCACGTCTGCATCTGCGTGATCAGATAAACTGCCTTCATGTCTGATTTTTCTCTCCCCAAAGCCCCTCTGCAACGCCTGGACCTGCCTTGGTTGCGCCACGCGGGAATCGAAGCCGCGGTCCTGCGTCTGGACCTGATCGACCCGCTGATCAGCGGCAACAAATGGTTCAAGCTGCGTCATCACCTGATCCAGGCCCGCACGGCCGATGCCCCGGGCCTGATCAGCCTGGGCGGCAACCATTCCAACCATCTCCACGCCCTGGCGGCCGCCGGCAAGCGCTTCGGCTTCGCCACCGCCGGCCTGCTGCGTGGCCACCCGCAGGAAACACCGACGGTGCTAGACCTGCGAGCCCTGGGCATGGAACTGCACTGGCTCGGTTTCGGCGGCTACCGCGCCCGCCATGAGCCCGGTTTCTGGCAGCCCTGGCAGGCCCGGTACCCAGGTTGGCACTGTATCCCCGAAGGCGGTGGCGGCCTGGCCGGTGCCCAGGGCTGCGGGTTGATCGTCGAGCAATGCCGGGCGCAACTGGCAACGCTCGGCTGGACCGACTACGACGCCTGGTGGCTGGCGGCGGGAACCGGCACGACCCTGGCGGGCCTGGTGCTGGAGGAGGCGGGCAGGCATGTGGTCCATGGCGCCCTGGCCGTGCCCCTGGACCACGGCGTGCCGGAAACCGTCGCAACATTGGCGGGCGTGCAGGGCTACCAGCTGCACGACGCCAGCCGTGGCGGTTTTGCCCGTATCGACGACGCGCTGCTGGCGTTTATCGCCGACACCGAACGGCAAACCGGCATGCCGCTGGAGGCGCTCTACACCGGCAAGGCCCTGCTGTCCCTGCGCGACCAGGTCGAGGCCGGGCGTTTCGCCCCCGGCACCCGCCTGGTGTTCCTGCACACCGGAGGCCTGCAGGGACGACGCGGCTACTTGTAGGGCAGCATGCGCAGCAGCGTGTTGTCGCGCCGCACGTAGTGGTGGTAGAGCCCGGCCAGCGCGTGCAGGCCGATCAGCCAGTAGCCCCAGCTACCGATGCGCTCGTGCCAGCCCTTGATGAACTTGCTCAGGTCCGGATCCGGGGCGACGATGGCCGGCAGCTCCAGGCCATAGAACGGGATCGGCTTGTCGGCGGCGCTGAGGATTGCCCAGCCGGCCAGCGGCAGGCCGATCATCATCAGGTACAGCAGCAGGTGCACCAGGTGCGACAGGCCCGTCTGCCAGGCTGGCGGCCTGGGCACGATCGGCGGGGTGGGGCGCGACAGGCGCAGGGCCAGGCGCAGCCAGACCAGCACGAATACCGTCAGCCCGAGCATGAAGTGCAGGTCTTTCATCAGGTCGCGTTCGGCGCTGCCCTTGGGGAACAGGCCGCGCAGCTCGATGCAGGCGTAGACTGCGGCCAACAGCACCAGCATCAGCCAGTGCAGGACGATCGACAGCCGCGCGTAATGGGTCGCGGGAGTGGATGAAACCATGGTGGATCCTCGTCATCAGGTCAAAAAGGGCGCTCTTGCTGGCGCCTGCCCCTAACTCTAATCGCTGGCGTGGAAATGTGTTTGCTTCAGATCTATCAAACGCGGCCGACACAGCGGGCTTGGGTGATGGCTTTGGGCCTGCACCCGATCTCCATCGCACAAGGATCCTGTGTCAATGAAACGCCTCATCTCCACCCCTCGGGTAGCGCTGTTCGGCGCCCTGTCCCTGCTGCTCGCCGGCTGCGAGCAAAACCCGGCGGTCAAGACGCCACCGATTGCCGCCCTGACCATTCCGCTGTGCGTGAACGACGAATGCGCCGTACTGGACCAGAACGGCGCATTCCGAGTCGCCCCAGGCAGCGAGTTCACCCAGATCTATACCCAACCCTTCACCAACGCCTTCATCTTCGGGCGTGGCGACTACTGGCACCTGGCAAGTGGTGACGGCAAGCAGGTG
Source organism: Mitsuaria sp. RG (assembly GCF_028369275.1). Taxonomy (NCBI): domain Bacteria; kingdom Pseudomonadati; phylum Pseudomonadota; class Betaproteobacteria; order Burkholderiales; family Sphaerotilaceae; genus Roseateles; species Mitsuaria sp. RG. The sequence goes on along the minus strand of NZ_JAQMYQ010000022.1, from coordinate 72,718 downwards.
ATTCGCGCCGACCTCACCGACGAGCTCTACACCCTGACCCCTGGCCTGTTCGGCTACGTCCGCAATGGCAAGGTCGGGGTGATGGACGAGCAGGGCAAGGAAGTCCAGCCGGCCATCTTCGACAATGTCTATGTCGGTGGCGACAACGACTTTATCGTCTACGAGATCGACGAACTGCGCGGCATCCTCACGCCTCAGGGCGAGAAGGTCAGCGAGGCGGTATTCGACTCAATGTACGTGCGCGAGGATTTCGCCAAGCGCGGCAACTGGGTGCTCGCCGAGCGCCAAGGCGAAAGCTGGGGATACAACCTCAAGACCAAGGTGTTGCGCAAGCTGGACTTCGACACCATTGTCAGCGCGGCCGACGGGTATCTGGTGGTCTCCCGCGAAGGCGGCGCAGGCAAGGGCCTGGCTGATGCCACCGGCAACCTGGTGATTGCGCTCGACAAGGGCTGGCTGGGCACGCCAGGCGGTGGCCTGGTGGCGTATCGGGATGGTTACGACAAACCTTGTGGCTACCTGGATTATCAAGGCAAGGTCGTGATCGAGGCGCAGTACCAGAACTGCGAGACGTTCGGCAAGGTTGGCGGCATGGTGCAGTTGCCGCGTACCGACGAAGACCGGGGCAAAGCCGGGATGATCGGGCATGACGGCAAATGGCTGATCGAGCCCGAGTACGACTCGATCGGCGACGCGGGTATTGGCCTGCTCGGCATGAGTGGCCACCGCCCTGGTTTCAACCATATCGGCAAGCTGCAGAACATGTTCCTGGCAACCTACGGAACCATCGACCTGGACCAGGGGAAGGTTGTGTTCCAGCCCACCTACAAGCAGATCGGTGTGGTCGCGCCCAAGCGCTATGCCTTCACCGAGCTGAAATCGCCGAAGAAGACGGTCATGCTCCTCGGTAGCCCGAGTGAGACGGATACCGTGGGCCTGATGGACGAGCAGGGCAAGGTGTTGGTCAAGCCGGAACAGTTCGTGTCGTTCAAGCTGTTGGCCGATGGCCATCACCTGCTCGCTGCCGAGGGTAGCAGGTCGGACAACTTGCGCGCACTGTATGACCTCGATGGCAAACTGCTGGTGCCCGCCAAATGGCAAGACCTGGAAGTCGACGAGGCGCGTGGCGCGATCTTCGCCTATCGGGTCGAGGGCAATGGCGACGACGCCGTGCGCACGCTGCGCGCCCTGTATCGTCTGGATGGCAGCGTGGTGTTCGACACCAACCGCCTGCCCTGCGGCGCGGAACAGGTGGTCGACGGCAAGGGCCAGGTGCTGTGGCCGAAGGATGCCCAGGCGCATTGCCCGGCGCCTGAGCCAGTGGCCGAGGCGTCCTGACGCTTGAGCTCCCGTCGCCGGCGAATCGGCGGTGGGGGCTGCTTCAGCGTGGGGGGAGGTCTGGCCAGTTGTCGGCCACCAGGAACATCCGTTCGACCTCTGCCCATGTCCCGTCCGGCTGTTCCTCCACCCTGCTCAGCAGGTGTGCGTGGGCATCGGGCTCCAGCCCTTCCCGCCAGGCGGTGAAGCGCGCTGCATTCCAGCAGGCTTGTGCTTCGAACCGCGCCGGTGCCAGCCATGCGTGGCGGGGCAGGGGCTGCCAGCATCCATTATCGGCTTCGCTCCATTGCGATTGACGTAGCCAGCCACCGCGCAGGTGCCGGGGGTTGGCGCCGTCAGGCGAGTGGGTCTGTCCCGACCGTGGGTAGAACAGGTAGCCGCCAAGCCACAGGTGGGCCTGCACCCGATCCAGGCCCAGTCCGGCCAGCACCGAGTGACTCCGCGATCCGCTCGACATGGGCAACTGGTGCTGTACCAGGTGCGCCAGCTTGCGCCCCAGCCGGTCATGGCAACCGGGGCCGAGCCAGAGGTCCGGGTTGCCGCCGTCACCGCTCGGTGGTCCCAGATAGAGCTTGATGGCCAGCTCCAGGTGATGATCGCCTTCGCGGTCGCGCAGCAGGATGTCCAGTTCGCCCAGGGTGTGCCCGCCGTCGCGGATCGCCAGGTTGGCCGCCAGCAGCTCGATGCCCGGCGCCTGCTGCAGGGCGAACTGCCACAGGCTTTCGTAGTACAGGCCCAGGCGCCGGCTGTTCAGGCGTGTCAGCCAGGCCAGCAGCGGCGCAGGCTCCTGGTCGAGCGACGCGAGCCATTGGCTCAGGCGCTGCGGATCATCGGCCCAGGCGCTGCCCTGCAGCGGGTGGCGCTGGGGGCAGCCGGCCTGCGCCAGCAGCGGGGGCGACAGCAGCGCCCAGGCCAGGTCGCGCACGGCAGGGTGGCGCAGCTGGCGGGGCAGGGACTCGAGGTCGGCGAAGGGCATCATCCTGCGAGCATAGCCGGTTTGCCGCTGGCCGGTCCTTTCGCCCATAATCCCGGCATTGTCACCCCGCCGCAGAGCCTTGCAGGAGCACCATGGAGCAATTTCGCAATATCGGTATCATCGGACGCCTTGGCAGCTCCCAGGTGCTCGACACCATTCGCCGACTGAAAAAATTCCTCCTCGAGCGCCACCTGCACGTGATCCTCGAGGACACCATCGCCGAAGTCCTGCCTGGCCACGGCCTGCAGACTTCCACGCGCAAGCTGCTGGGCGAGGTCTGCGACCTGGTCATCGTGGTCGGCGGCGACGGCAGCCTGCTTGGCGCCGCCCGCGCCCTGGCCCGGCACAACATCCCGGTACTGGGCATCAACCGCGGCAACCTGGGCTTTCTCACCGACATCCGTCCCGACGAGCTGGAAGAGAAAGTCGCCGAGGTGCTCGACGGCCACTACCTGGTGGAGAACCGCTTCCTGCTGCAAGCCGAGGTACGCCGCCACCACGAGGCCATCGGCCAGGGCGATGCCCTCAATGATGTGGTGCTGCACCCGGGCAAGTCGACGCGGATGATCGAGTTCGAGATCTACATCGACGGCCAGTTCGTCTGCAGCCAGAAGGCCGATGGCCTGATCGTTGCCACCCCGACCGGCTCCACCGCCTATGCGTTGTCAGCCGGCGGCCCGATCATGCACCCCAAGCTCGACGCCATCGTCATCGTGCCGATGTACCCGCACACGCTGTCGGGCCGGCCGATCGTGGTGGACGGCAACAGCGAGCTGAAGATCGTCGTGTCCAAGGACCTGCAGATCTACCCGCAGGTCTCCTGTGACGGCCAGAACCACTTCACCTGCGCCCCCGGCGACACCATCACGGTGAGCAAGAAACCGCAGAAGCTGCGCTTGATCCATCCGCTGGACCACAACTACTACGAGGTCTGCCGCACCAAGCTCGGCTGGGGCAGCCGCCTGGGCGGCAGGGACGACTGATGCTCGATCCGGCGCGCAGTTTCGACATCATCGGTGACGTGCATGGTTGTGCGCTCACCCTCGAACGCCTGCTCGACGCGCTCGGCTACAAGCGGGTCGGCGGGGTCTGGCGCCACCCGCGGCGCCAGGCGCTGTTCCTCGGCGATATCGTCGACCGCGGCCCGCGCATCCGCGAGGCGCTGCACATCGTCCACGATATGGTCGAGGCGGGCCAGGCCTTCTGCATCATGGGCAACCATGAGTACAACGCCCTGGGTTGGGTTACCCCGGCACTGCCCGGCAGCGGCAAGGCTTTCGTGCGCGAGCACACCCCGCGCCATGCCCGGCTGATCGACGAGACCCTCACCCAGTTCGCCCAGCATCCTGGCGACTGGCACGATTTCATCCAGTGGTTCTATGAGCTGCCGTTGTTCGTCGACGCCGGGCGCTTCCGCCTGGTGCACGCCTGCTGGGACCCGCGGCTGATCGAGCCGCTGCGCCAGCAGTACCCCACGGGCCGCATCGACGAGCACTTCGTGCAGGCGTCGGCGGTGTCCGGCAGTTTCGCCGCCACGGTGTGCAACCGCCTGCTGCGCGGCACCGACATGCGCCTGCCGGACGGCCTGACGCTGACCGGCGGCGACGGCCTGACCCGCGCCTTCTTCCGCACCAAGTTCTGGGAGGAAGACCCGCAGACCTACGGCGACATCGTTTTCCAGCCCGACGCGCTGCCCGACGAAGTGGCCCGCACGCCCCTAAGCCACAGCCAGAAGAACGCCCTGCTGCGCTACGACGAGGACGAGCCGCTGCTGTTTGTCGGCCACTACTGGCGCAGCGGACGCCCGGCGCCGATCCGGGGCAACCTGGCGTGCCTGGACTACAGCGCCGTGCTCTACGGCAAGCTGGCGGCCTACCGCCTGGATGACGAAACCCGCATTGACCCGCACAAGTTCGTCTGGGTCGACGTCGACCGTCCGCAGGCCAGCCAATGAACGTGATCGAAGTACTGCGCCTGCCGCTGGCGGTCGACCTCAGCGGTTTCGTCGCCTTGCTGCGGCGCCTGCAGGTACCGCACCGGGTGGTGGAGGAGGGCGAGGAGCAGGTGCTGTGGGCGCCGCCGGCCATGGCCGGGGATGTGCTCGAACTCTACCGGCGTTTCCCTGATGGCAATGCCGATCTGCAAGCCTTGCCGGAACCCGTGGAGGTCGCTCCGGCGGCGCCTTCGCTGAAGGAGCAGGCCATGGCCTGCAAGGTCACCGCTGCGGTGCTGATCCTGAGCCTGGTGGTCGCCGGGGTAACCGGCCTGGGCGACAACCTGTCGACCATCGGCTGGTTCACCTTCCTGTCGTTCAAGGTGCAGGGCGACTACCTGTACTTCACCCCGTTGCTCCAGGGCCTGGCCGAAGGCCAATGGTGGCGCCTGGTGTCGCCGATGCTGCTGCACTTCGGCGTGCTGCACCTGGCAATGAACGGCCTGTGGTACTGGGAACTGGGCAAGCGCATCGAGTTGCGCCAGGGCCCGTGGATGCTGCTGGGTCTGACCTTGCTGTTCAGCCTGGTGTCCAACCTGGCCCAGCATTTCACCAGCGGCCCGAGCCTGTTCGGTGGCTTGTCCGGCGTGCTCTATGGCTTGCTAGGGCATGTCTGGCTGTACCAGTGGCTGGCGCCCAATCCGCAATTCAACCTGCCCAAAGGCGTGCTGGTGATGATGCTGATCTGGCTGGTGATCTGCCTGAGCGGCGTGGTCGGCCAACTGGGCTTCGGCCAGATCGCCAACGCCGCCCATGTCGGCGGGTTGCTCATCGGATGCCTGACCGGCCTCTTGGGCGGAGCACTCGCCAGGCGTAGACTGTCGGCCTGACTGAGGAGACACCATGTCCACTTTCGCGCAAATGATCGAAAACATCACCCCCGAGATCTACGAGAGCCTGAAGACGGCCGTGGAGATCGGCAAATGGTCCGACGGCCGCAAGCTGACCGCCGAACAGAAGGAGCTGTCGCTGCAGGCGGTGATCGCCTGGGAGATGAAAAACCTCCCCGAGGAGCAGCGCACCGGCTACATGGGCCCGCAGGAGTGCGCCTCGAAGTCGGCGCCGATCGCCAACATCCTGTTCAAGTCGGACTCGGTACATTGATCGAACTCGCTCGTGGCTCTTTGAGCAAGATGGCGGTGCGCCTGGACGCACCGGTCGTTCAATACAGTTTCCGCCTGGATGACACCGAGGTGCCGGTCAACCCGCTGATCGGCCAGGCGATCCGCCTGGAATACCTCGGCGCGATCCACTGCACCCATTGCGGCAAACGCACCAAGACCAGCTTCAGCCAGGGTTACTGCTACCCGTGCATGACCAAGCTGGCCCAGTGCGACGTGTGCATCATGGCCCCGGAGAAATGCCACTACGACGCCGGCACCTGCCGCGAGCCTTCGTGGGGCGAGCAGTTCTGCATGACCGACCACGTGGTCTACCTGGCCAACTCGTCGGGCATCAAGGTCGGCATCACCCGCGCCACCCAGCTGCCCACCCGCTGGCTCGACCAGGGCGCCAGCCAGGCGCTGCCGATCATGCGCGTGGCCACCCGTCAGCAATCCGGGCTGGTCGAGGACGTGCTGCGCAGCCAGGTGCCGGACCGCACCAACTGGCGCGCGTTGCTCAAGGGCGACGCCGAGGTGCTCGACCTGCCGGCCATCCGCGAACAGATCTTCGACGCCTGCGCCGACGGCATCCGCGGCCTGCAGGAACGCTTCGGGTTGCAGGCCATCCAGCCGTTACCCGACGCCGAGGTGGTGCAGATGCGCTACCCGGTCGAGGCCTACCCGAAAAAGATCGTCAGCTTCAACCTCGACAAGGACCCGGTCGTGGAAGGCACCCTGTTGGGCATCAAGGGTCAGTACCTGATCTTCGACACCGGCGTGATCAACATTCGCAAGTACACGGCCTACCAGCTGGCCGTGCTCCAGTAAAAGGATCGTCACCATGCGTACCGAACAACCGCAAGTGATCTACCTCAAGGACTATCAGGCCCCCGAGTACCTGATCGACGAGACCCACCTGACCTTCGAACTGTTCGAGGACCACAGCCTGGTCCATGCGCAGCTGGTCATGCGCCGCAACCCCGAGCGCGGCGCCGGCCTGCCGCCGCTGGTGCTCGATGGCCAGCAGTTGGAGCTGCTGCGGGTGGTGCTGGACGATGTCGAGCTGCACGCGGGCGACTACCAGCTCAGCGACGACAGCCTGACCGTGCAGCCCAACGCCGAGCACTTCACCCTCGACACCAGCGTGAAGATCCACCCGGAGAGCAACACCGCGCTGGAAGGCCTGTACAAGTCCGGCAAGATGTTCTGCACCCAGTGCGAGGCCGAGGGCTTCCGCAAGATCACTTACTACCTCGACCGCCCGGACGTGATGAGCACCTTCACCACCACGGTGATCGCCGAGCAGCATCGCTATCCGGTGCTGTTGTCCAACGGCAACCCGGTCGGCAGCGGCCCTCAGGAAGACGGCCGCCACTGGGCGACCTGGGAAGACCCGTTCAAGAAGCCGGCCTACCTGTTCGCGCTGGTGGCCGGTGACCTCTGGTGCAAGGAAGACACGTTCGTTCGCCAGTCAGGCCGCGAGGTGACCCTGCGCATCTATGTCGAGCCGGAAAACCTCGACAAGTGCGACCACGCCATGGTCAGCCTGAAGAAGTCGATGCGCTGGGACGAGGAGGTCTATGGTCGCGAGTACGACCTGGACATCTTCATGATCGTCGCGGTCAACGACTTCAACATGGGCGCCATGGAAAACAAGGGCCTGAACATCTTCAACTCCAGCTGCGTGCTGGCCCGCGCCGAGACCGCCACCGACGCCGCCCACCAGCGGGTCGAGGGCGTGGTCGCCCACGAGTACTTCCACAACTGGTCGGGCAACCGCGTGACCTGCCGCGACTGGTTCCAGCTGTCGCTCAAGGAAGGCTTCACGGTGTACCGCGATGCCGAGTTCAGCGCCGACATGAACTCGCGCACGGTCAAGCGCATCGAGGATGTCGCCTACCTGCGCACCCACCAGTTCGCCGAGGATGCCGGCCCCATGGCCCACCCGGTGCGTCCGGCGAGCTTCATCGAGATCTCCAACTTCTACACCCTGACCGTGTACGAGAAGGGCGCCGAGGTCGTGGGCATGGTCCATACCCTGCTGGGCGCCGAGGGCTTCCGCAAGGGCAGCGACCTGTACTTCGAGCGTCACGACGGCCAGGCGGTGACCACCGACGACTTCATCAAGGCCATGGAAGACGCCAACGGCGTCGACCTGACCCAGTTCAAGCGCTGGTACAGCCAGGCCGGCACGCCGCGCCTGGAGGTCAGCGAGGCCTATGACGGCGCCGCGCAGACCTACAGCCTGACCTTCCGCCAGAGCTGCCCGCAGACCCCGGACAAGGTCGAGAAACTACCGTTCGTGATCCCGGTGGCCCTGGGCCTGCTGGACGCCGAGGGCAACGACCTGCCGCTGCGCCTGGTGGGCGAGGCGCAGGCCGTCGGCAGCAGCCGCGTGCTGTCGGTGACCGAGGCCGAGCAGACCTTCACCTTCGAGGGGATCAAGGCCAAGCCGCTGCCGTCGCTGCTGCGTGGCTTCAGCGCACCGGTCAAGCTGGGCTTCCCGTACGACCGCGACCAGCTGATGTTCCTCATGCAGCACGACAGCGACGGCTTCAACCGCTGGGAAGCCGGCCAGCAGCTGTCGGTACAGGTACTGCAGGAGCTGATCGGCCAGCATCAGCGCGGCGAAGCGCTCACGCTTGACCAGCGCCTGATCACCGCCCTGGGCACCGTGCTTGGCAATGCGTCGCTGGACCCTGCCATGGTCGCCGAGATGCTCTCGCTGCCGGGCGAGGCCTACCTCACCGAGATCAGCCAGGTGGCCGATGTCGATGCGATCCACGCCGCCCGCGAGTTCGCCCGCCAGCAGATCGCCGAGCAGCTGTTCGACGCCCTGTGGGCGCGCTACCAGGCCAACCGCGAGGTGTCGCGCAAGACGGCCTACGTGGCCTCTGCCGAGCACTTCGCCCGTCGCAGCCTGCAGAACATCGCCCTGTCCTACCTGATGCTCAGTGGTAAGCCGCAGGTACTGGAGGCGACCCTGGAGCAGTTCGACCAGTGCGACAACATGACCGAGCGCCTCACCGCCCTGGCGGTGCTGGTCAACTCGCCGTTCGAGCCCGAGCGGGCCAAGGCGCTGGAGGCCTTCGCCGAGCACTTCAAGGACAACCCGCTGGTCATGGATCAGTGGTTCAGCGTACAGGCGGCCAGTGCACTGCCGGGCGGCCTGGCGCGGGTCCAGTCGTTGATGCAGCACCCGGCCTTTACCCTGAAGAACCCGAACAAGGTGCGGGCGCTGGTCGGCGCCTTCGCCGGGCAGAACCTGGTCAACTTCCACGCCGCCGATGGTTCGGGGTACCGCTTCCTGGCGGACCTGGTGATCGAGCTCAACGCGCTGAACCCGCAGATCGCCTCGCGCCAGCTCGCACCGCTGACCCGCTGGCGCAAGTACGACGACAAGCGCCAGGCGCTCATGAAGGGCGAGCTGGAGCGGATTCTCGCGTCCGGGGCGCTGTCCAGCGATGTGTATGAGGTGGTGAGCAAGAGTCTCGCTTGAGACACCTGGGGCTGCTGCGCGGCCCTTTCGCGGCACAAGGCCGCTCCTACAGGGGACCGCGATCCTCTGTAGGAGCGGCCTTGTGCCGCGAAAGGGCCGCGCAGCGGCCCCAATTGTTCTTGTGGTTAACAAAACATAACGTCCCGCTCGTTGTGTTCCGCCGAACAACCCCGATACGATGACCCGAAGCTATTCCAGGGCTCTGGAACAGGGTTTTCGCAGTACCTGGCAATAGATTGACCCACCACAAGAACACAACAGGGGGCAGTCATGAGAGAGCGGGCAAGGGCACGCTACAGCCTGGCGGCCAGCGCGATGCTGGCGCTGACGCTGAGTATCGGGGCCGGGCAAGTCCTGGCGGCGGTGGCCGCCGAGGAATACTCGGTAGAGTCGGCCAAGGCCAGCCAGAGCCTGTTGATCGGCGCCACCCACGCCGGGCAGCGCCTGGTGGTGGTCGGCGACCGCGGCCACATTCTGTTCTCCGACGACCAGGGCCAGACCTGGACCCAGGCCCGGGTCCCCACCCGGCAACTGCTCACTGCGGTGTTCTTCCTTGACGACAAGCGCGGCTGGGCCGTCGGCCACGACGCGCAGATCCTCGCCAGCAGCGACGGCGGCGCGACCTGGAGCAAGCAGTTCGAAGACCTGTCCCGCGAAGCCCCCTTGCTCGATGTGCGCTTCCTCGACCCGCAGCACGGCTTCGCCGTGGGCGCCTACGGTGCCCTGCTGGAAACCCTCGATGGCGGCCAGCACTGGCAGGACGTCGCCGAGCGCCTGGACAACCCCGAGCAGTTGCACCTCAACGCCATCACCCTGGTGAAGGACGCCGGCCTGTTCATCGTCGGCGAGCAGGGCGGCATGTTCCGCTCCAGCGACGCCGGCCAGAGCTGGACCAAGGTCCAGGGGCCCTACGAGGGCTCGCTGTTCGGCGTGATCGGCACCGCCCAGCCCAACACCCTGCTGGCCTACGGCCTGCGCGGCAACCTGTTCCGCTCCACTGATTTCGGCGACAGCTGGCAGCCGATCGAGCTCAAGGCCGAACGCGGCCCGCTCGAATTCGGCCTGGCAAGCGCTACGCTTCTCGAAGACGGCAGCCTGGTGCTGGTCGGCAACGGCGGCAGCGTACTGCGCAGCCATGATGACGGGCAGACCTTCAGCGTGCGCAACCGCGCCGACCGCATCGCCCTGTCGGGCGTCAGCGGCCTGGGCGGCGGCGGCCTGCTGCTGGTAGGGCAAGGGGGCGTGCACCTGGCCTCGGCCGACGGCACCCAGGAGGCGCGTCCATGACCAGCCGGGAGAGCTTCGACATGCAGCACAAGGACAAGGCCACCCTGCTGGAACGCCTGATCTTCAACAACCGCCCCATCGTCATCGCCATCTGCGTGCTGGTGAGCATCTTCCTGTTCTGGCAGGCCACGCAGATCCGCCCCTCCACCAGCTTCGAGAAGATGATCCCGCTGCAGCATCCGTTCATCGAGCAGATGCTCGAGCACCGCAACGACCTGGCCAACCTCGGCAACACCGTGCGTGTGTCGGTGGAGTCGACCAAGGGTGACATCTTCGACAAGGACTACATGGAGACCCTGCGCCAGATCCATGACGAAGTCTTCTACATCCCCGGCGTCGACCGCGCCGGCCTCAAGTCGCTGTGGAGCCCCAGCGTGCGCTGGAGCGAGGTCACCGAGGAAGGCTTCTCCGGCGGCGAGGTGATCCCCAACACCTACAACGGCTCCCAGGACAGCCTCGACACCCTGCGCGACAACGTGCTCAAGTCCGGCCAGGTCGGGCGCCTGGTGGCCAACAACTTCAAGTCCAGCATCATCGACATTCCGCTGTTGGAGAGCCACCCCGATCCGCAGGATCCGGGCAAGCAGGTCAAGCTCGACTACCAGCAGTTCTCGCATCAGCTGGAAGAGAAGATCCGCGACAAGTTCCAGGCACAGAACCCCAATGTGAAGATCCACATCGTCGGCTTTGCCAAGAAGGTCGGCGACCTGATCGACGGCCTGGTGATGGTGGCGATGTTCTTCGGCGTGGCGCTGGTGATCACCTGGGCGCTGCTGTACTGGTTCACCTGGTGCATCCGCAGCACCATCGCCGTGCTCATCACCACCCTGGTGGCGGTGGTCTGGCAGCTGGGGCTGATGCATGCGGTGGGCTTCGGCCTGGACCCGTACTCGATGCTGGTGCCGTTCCTGATCTTCGCCATCGGCATCTCCCACGGGGTGCAGAAGATCAACGGCATCGCCCTGCAGTCCAGCGACGCCGACAACGCCCTGACCGCGGCGCGGCGCACCTTCCGCCAGCTGTTCCTGCCGGGGATGATCGCCATTCTCGCCGACGCCGTGGGCTTCATCACCCTGCTGATCATCGACATCGGGGTGATCCGCGAGCTGGCCATCGGCGCCTCGATCGGCGTGGCGGTGATCGTCTTCACCAACCTGATCCTGCTGCCGGTGGCGATCAGCTACGTCGGCATCAGCCAGAAGGCCATTGCCCGCAGCAAGAAGGACGCCACCCGCGAGCACCCGTTCTGGCGCCTGCTGTCCAACTTCGCCAGCGCCAAGGTGGCGCCGGTGTCGGTGGTGCTGGCACTGCTGGCCTTCGCCGGCGGCCTCTGGTACAGCCAGAACCTGAAGATCGGCGACCTTGACCAGGGCGCGCCGGAGCTGCGCCCGGACTCGCGCTACAACCAGGACAACAGCTTCATCATCAGCAACTACTCGACCAGTTCCGATGTGCTGGTGATCATGGTCAAGACCCCGGCCGAGAGCTGCTCGATCCACTCGACCATGGCGCCGATCGACGAGTTGATGTGGACCATGGACAACACCCCGGGGGTGCAGTCGACCATTTCCCTGGTGACCGTGTCGAAACAGGTCATCAAGGGCATGAACGAGGGCAGCCTGAAATGGGAAACCCTGTCGCGCAACCCGGACATCCTCAACAACTCCATCGCCCGCGCCGATGGCCTGTACAACGCCGACTGCTCGCTGGCGCCGGTGCTGGTGTTCCTCAACGACCACAAGGCCGAGACCCTGGAGCGGGTCACCGCCGCGGCCAAGGCCTTTGCCGACAGCCACAACAAGGACGGCCTGCAGTTCCTCCTGGCGGCGGGTAACGCCGGCATCGAGGCGGCCACCAACGAAGTGATCAAGTCGGCCGAGCTGACCATCCTCATCCTGGTCTACATCTGCGTGGCGGTGATGTGCATGATCACCTTCCGCTCCTTCGCCGCGACGCTGTGCATCGTCCTGCCGCTGGTGCTGACCTCGGTGCTGGGCAACGCGCTGATGGCGTTCATGGGCATCGGCGTGAAGGTCGCCACGCTGCCGGTGGTGGCGCTGGGCGTGGGCATTGGCGTGGACTACGGCATCTACATCTACAGCCGCCTGGAGAGCTTCCTGCGCGCCGGCCTGCCGTTGCAGGAGGCCTACTACGAAACCCTGCGCTCCACCGGCAAGGCAGTGCTGTTCACCGGCCTGTGCCTGGCCATCGGCGTGTGCACCTGGATCTTCTCGGCCATCAAGTTCCAGGCCGACATGGGCCTGATGCTGACCTTCATGCTGTTGTGGAACATGTTCGGCGCCCTGTGGCTGCTGCCGGCGCTGGCGCGGTTCCTGATCAAGCCGGAGAAGCTGGCGGGCAAGGAAGGCGGGTCGATCTTCGCTCACTGACCAAGGCGGCAGTAGAGTCTGTGGGAGCGGGTTTACCCGCGAATACGATGGTGCACTCACCGACGCATTCGCGGGTAAACCCGCTCCCACAGCGTATACTGTCGGCTCTTTTTTCCATCGGTAATCTCTCGTCCCATGTCCACCCTCGCCACCGCCCTCGCATCCTGCGACATGCTCCTGATCGATGGCCTGCACGCCTTCGACTTCACCTTCGACGCATCCGGCCTCACCATCGAGTGCATGGATGGCCGCCAGCTGCGTCGCTGGACCTTCACCCCCGACCAGATCAGCGCCGCCATCGGCGCGGGCGACGATTGGAGCCTGGCCAGTGACGAAGGCGAGCATCGTCTAGTCTGTATGAGTGCCTTTCGTGCCCCGGATGAAGAAGACGATGAACAGGAAATGGACACGCCTGCTGACCACTAGCCTCATGGCTTTGTCAGTCAACGCCCAGGCCGCCACGTTGCTGGTGGGCAGCTACACCGACAACGGCAGCGAAGGGATCTACCGCTTCGACTTCAATGTCCGCACGGGGCAGATCGACGCTACGCCCCGGCAGGTGGTCAAGAGCGTCAGCCCCTCGTGGCTGGTGCTGTCCGCCGACCAGCGCCAGTTGTTCGCGGTCAATGAAACGCCCAAGGGCCAGGTCAGCAGTTTCTCGCTGGGCAAGCAGGGTGAGATCAAGCTGCTGAACCAGGTGCCCAGCCAGGGCGACGAGCCGACCCACGCCAGCCTCAGCCACGACCAGCGCTACCTGTTCGTTGCCAACTACGCCGTTGCCCCCGACCCCGGTGGCAGCCTGGTGGTGATCCCGGTGGCCCGGGACGGCAAGCTCAAGCCTGTGGTGCAGCAGGCCCGGCATGCGCCGAGCAAGGTCAATCCCGAACGCCAGGCCGGTGCCCATGTGCATTCGCTGGTGTTGTCGCCCGATGGCCGCCACCTGTACGCCAGCGACCTGGGCGCCGACAAGGTGTTCATCTACCGCTACGACGGCGCCAGCCCCGAGCATCCGCTGAGCCCGGCGATTCCGCCCTCGGTGGTACTACCGCCGGGCAGCGGCCCGCGCCATCTGCTGTTCGACGCCAAGGGCCGGCATGCTTACCTGACCCTGGAGATGAGCGCCGAGGTGGTGGTGTTCGATGTGCAGGACGGTGCGTTGACCCAGCGCCAGCGCCTGCCGCTGACCGAGAGCACGGACGCTGCGGCGAAGGCCGCAGGCGGCCTGCACCTGTCGGCCGATGGGCGTTTCCTCTATGTCAGCAACCGTGGCACTGCCAACGAGATCGTGGTGTACGCCGTGGGCAAGGACGATGGCCAACTTACCCTGCTGCAGCGCCGTTCGGTGGAGGGCGACCATCCCCGGGAGTTTGCCCTCGATCCGGATGGCAACTACCTGCTGGTGGCGAACCAGAAGAGCAACCAGATCGTGGTCATGCGCCGCGATCCGCGCAGCGGCAAGTTGGGGGACACGGTGCAGAAACTGCCCCAGCAGGCGCCTTCGGATCTCAAGTTTTTGGAATGAACCTGCGTTTGCCCTGTAGGAGCGGCCTTGTGCCGCGAAAGGGCCGCAGAGCGGCCCCAGGATTTCAGCGTTAATGCATCAATCGCCGGGGCTGCTGTGCAGCCCTTTCGCGGCACAAGGCCGCTCCTACAGGGGGCGCGTGTCCAATTATCGATGGGGGTGATATCCGCTACTGCTGCAATGAATTTTTCCAGGCAGACGCATCGGCGTAAGTTTTGACCCAAGGCCCCAACGGGCTAACGTCAACCACCGAAGTCGAGGTCAGCCCACATGAACTTCAATCTCTTCCCGGTCATCGCCGCTTCCGCCATCTCCGCCTCCGTCGTGCTGCCGGCCCACGCCCAACTGGAGCAAAGCGCCAAGGCATCGAACACCCACAGCTACACCCAGAAGTACCTGCAGCAGAGCGCGCATTTCCATGCCGCCCTGAGCAAGCATGCCAATTGAGTGTGTAAAGCCATTGGTAATAGCACAACGCCACGTGATTTAATTTGACGCTAATTTTTTGACTCTCCAAAGGGGCAGAGCATGATGTGGCGTATCACGGCGGTAGTGCTGTTGTTGATGTCCGCGCCGATCCTGGCGCTTTGAGCGATACGCTGTCTCACTTGGCCATCACGGCCTTGAACAGCGGCGATGCCAGCCAGCCCTGCAACCAGCTCCGCAACCGCGGATAAGCCGCCTCGGCGAACCATTCGGGTTCGACCCCGGCAAACTGGCGCATCAGGGGCAGCAAGGCGGCGTCGGCCAGGCTCGGGTGAGCGGCCAGCAGGTAGGGCCTGCCTTCGAGCAGGCGTTCCAGCTCGGCCAGCCAGGGCTCGGCCTGGGCGCGGTAGTGCGCCCGGGAATGCTCGGGGTAGCGCTCGGCGTACTTGTACAGGTTCACCTGCGCCTTGAAGGTGCTGTCGTTGCGCGTGATCAGCGTTTCGGCCTGCTGCGCGGCAGTGGGATCGGCCTGCAGGCGCCAGTCCTCGGGGTCATGTCGGGCGAGCGCCCAGCGCATGATGTCCAGGCTTTCCTCCAGCACCACATCCCCGGTATCGAGCACCGGCACCGTGCCTTTGGGCGACAGTGCCAGCAGCACGGCCGGCTTTTCCTTCATCTTCACCTCGTGGACCTGCACGTCGCAGCTGGCGTAGCGCAGGGCCAGGCGCGCGCGCATGGCCCAGGGGCAGCGACGGAACGAGTAGAGGATCACCCGCACACCTCCACGTCGCTCAGGCCATTGCCCTGGCGGCGCACCTGGATCTGCACCGGAATGCGCTCGTGCATCTCCTGCACGTGGGAGATCACTGCCACCTTGCGCCCCTGGGCCTGCAGGCCGTCGAGGGCGTCCATGGCCAGTTGCAGCGACTCGGGGTCGAGGCTGCCGAAGCCTTCGTCGATGAACAGCGATTCGATACGCAGAGTGCTCGACGCCATGGATGCCAGGCCCAGGGCCAGGGCCAGCGACACCAGGAAGGTCTCGCCGCCCGACAGCGAATGCACCGAGCGCAGTTCGTCGCCCATCTCGGTGTCCAGCACCAGCAGGCCCAGGGCACTACCGCCGCGCTTGAGGCGATAACGCCGGGCCAGCTGGCGCAACTGGCTGTTGGCGTGATGCAGCAGCAGGTCGAGGTTGTAGCCCTGGGCGATCTTGCGGAACACATCACCCGAGGCCGAGCCGATCAACGCATTCAGACGTGCCCAGCGTTGCCATTGCTGGTAGGCCTGTTCGATCTGTTCGGCCAGGGTCTGGCTGGCCTGTTGCCGGCGCTGGTCCTCGGCCTGTTGGGCGCGCAGCTCGGCGCATTGCTGCTCCTGGGCTGCCAGCTGTGCGGCCAGTTCGGCGAGGGCGGTTTCCAACGCTTCGACGGGCAACTCGCCGTGGGCCTGGGCAGTGTGTTGCTGCAGTCGCTGCTCACGCTCTCCTAGCAACACGCGGCCTTGCTCGACGGATTTTTCTGCGGCCTGCAGGCGTTGACGCAGCTCGCCCACCTGGCTGTCGTCGATGGCCAGCAGGCGGTCGAGGCCGGCGTCGTCCAACTCCGGGTGTTCGCTGCGCCACTGGGCGATTTCGCCCTGTAGCTGCTGGTGCTCCTGCTCCAGTGCCTGCTGGCGCTGCTGGTTGGCCTTGAGCTCGCCGGCCAGTTGCACGCCCTGGGTGTGCAGCGCCTGCAGTTGCCGGGCGCTGTCTGCCTCGGCGGCGCGGGCCTGTTCCAACTGGGTGTCCATGTGCTGCTGCCAGGCTTCGGCGCTGGGCTGGTCGCCGAGCAGCTCGCCCAGGGTGGCCTGGGCCTTGTGGCGTTGCTCCTCCAGCACGGCGAGTTTCTGTTGCAGCTGCTGCTGGCTGTGCAGGCGTGCCTGTTGCTGATCGCGCTGTTTGTCCAGCTGGACCTGGCGAGCCTGTTGTTCTTCCAGCTCGTCCTTGCGCAGGTCGAGTTGCTGGCGGCGCTGGGCAATCTGCTGGTCGAGGCCGAGGAACGCATTGGCCGGGTCGTCGCGCAGGGCCTGGAGAATGTCCGGGGGCAGCACGCTTTCGAGGCTTTCGAGGGCCTGCGCGAGTTGTTGCTCGTCGGCGGCCAGGGCCTGGTGCTGCTGGTCGAGGTGGCGCTGGGCCTGTTGCTGGGCTTCGCCGGCGGCCTGCAATTGCTGGGTGAGACGGGCGGCATCCCTTTGCAGGGCGAGCAGGGCGCCCTGGCGTTTCTCGTCGCGGTCGATCTCGTCGCCGAGGCGGCGCAGCTGACCGTCGAGCCACTTGCCACGGGCGCTGTCGTCCTGCGGCGCCAGCGCTGGCCACAGGGCATGGGCCTGAACCTGCTCGAGCACGGGCTGCAACTGCTCGCCCAACTGCTGCTGTTGCTGCTGGTAGTCCTTGAGCTGGGCGTTGACCACGCCCAACTCGGTGCGCAGCTCCACCAACCTGGTATTGAGCTGTTCGACCTGCCGCTGCGCCGCCGCTTCCTCAGCCTGGTCGTGGCGACCGAGGCTGTGCAGCAACGCTTCGGGCTGATGGAACGGGTGCTCGGCGCTGCCACACACCGGGCAGGGCTCGCCATCGCGCAGTTGGGCGCGCAGTTCCTCGACGCTGGTGTTACGCGCCAGGCGCTGGCGCTCGAGCAGCTGGCGGGTCAGGGTCAGCGCCTGCTCGGCGCCCTCCAGTTCTGCCTTGGCCGCCGTGCCTTCGCCGATCAGTTGCTGGCGCTGCTGCATGGCCTGTTGCTGGCGCTCGCGCAGTGTATTGAGGCCGTTGCGCAGTTCCATTTCGCGGCCATGCAGGCGCGACAGTTCCTCGACCGCGCGTTGCTGCTTGCGGTTGTCCTGGAGCATGGCGCCGAGCAGGTCGATCTGCTCGGCCAGCGCCTGGGGTTCGGCCCCCGCCTCGCGGAACAGCAACTCGAAATGTTCGCGCTGGGCTTGCAGCTGGGCGTTGGCCTGGCTGGCCTGGGCCTGCAGGCCGGGCAGCTCTTCGCGGCCCTTGGCCAGGCGGCCGCCGATCAGCATCACCTGCTTGAGTTGCGGCAGGTAGGCCTGCCAGGCGTCGGCCAGGCTGCCGAGCGGTTCGCTTTCGGCCAGAGCGCTGTCGATTTGGGCCAGTTGCTCCAGGCTGCGCTGCTGGTTGTCTTCCAGCTGCTGCAGTTGCTGCTGGGCTGCATCGACTTCCTGTTCGGCCTGGGTGCAGGCTTCCCGTTGTTCGGCAAGCTCCTTGTCCAGGCGCGTCAGGTCGCCCTGGGCGGCGAAGGCCTGGCGCAGGCGCGGGGCGTTTTCGCCGTGCAGGGCCTGGTGCTGGACCAGGTGCTGGCGGGCCGTTTCCAGAGCCTGCTGCAGCGCGTCGGTGTGTTGCTGCAGTTCGGTTTGCTGGCGCAGTTGCTGGTCGATATCTGCCAGCACCGGGGCCAGTTGCCCGGCCAGGTGCTGCTGGCGGTGGAACTGGTGGCGCTGGGGCGCCAGGCGCTCCAGGCGTTGCAGGTCGACGCGCTGCTCGGCCAGTTGCTGCCACTCGTGTTGCGCATTTTGCAGGGCCGTGCCGGCTTCGCTGTGCTGGGCCTGCAGGCGCTGCTGTTCGGCAAACCAGATGCGCTGCTGTTCCAGTTGGCGCTGGCGCGCCTGTTCGGCCTTGAACTGCTGCTGGGCCTGTTCCAGTGCCTGGTCGAGGGCGGCGCGGGCTTCGGCTTGCATCGGCAGCAGGTGTTCAGCCTGCTTCTTCAGGTCGTTGTGAACCTCGCCGGTTTCCCGCGCCTTGCTGAAGGCGCGTTGGCCCAGGCGGGTGTAGATCGCGGTGTTGGTGAGTTTTTCCAGCAGTTCGCTGCGCTCGCGGTCGTCGGCCTTGAGGAAGGCGCCGAATTCGCTCTGGGCCAGCATCACCGCGCGGGTGAACTGCTCGAAGTTCAGGCCCAGGCGGGCCTCGACCAGTTGCTTGTATTCGTTCTTGCCGCTGCCCAGCAGCTGCTCGCTGTCCAGGTCGTAGAGACTCTGGCGGCTGTTCTGCAGCTTGCCGGTGGCTTTTTCGCGGGCGCGGTTGGCTTCCCAGCGGGCGCGGTAGCGGCCGCCGTCGATGCCGACGAAATCGACTTCGGCGAAGCCGCTGCCGGTGCCGCGGCGCAGCAAATTGCGCGGATCCGAGGTGGGGATCTCGCCGTCGGCGTCCGGCACCTTGGCTTCCCGGGCGATGTCGTTCAGGCGCGGCACGCTGCCGAACAGCGCCAGGCACAGGGCGTCGAGCAGGGTGCTCTTGCCGGCGCCGGTGGGCCCGGTGATGGCGAACAGGCCAGCGCTGGCCAGGGGCTCGGCGGTGAAGTCGATATCGACCGGGCCGGCCAACGAGGCCAGGTTTTTCAGGCGGATGGCGAGGATTTTCATGCCTGCTCCTCCTCTTGCAGGACGTCCTGCAGCAATTCGGCGAAATCGGCCAGGGCCTGGTCGTCGGCGGGGTTGCCGTAGGCCTGCTCCCAGGCGCGGCCGAACAGGTCCTGCGGGGTCATCTGGGCCAGCTCGACGAAGGCTTGCTCGTCGTCTTCGGCGCGGCCGCTGCCGGCGTATTCGGCGCTGATGCGCACCAGGCGCACAGCCTTGCCCTGCAGGGCGCCTTCGATCTGCTGGCGCAGGTCGGGCTGCGGCTCGTCCAGGCGCACCCGTACTTCCAGCCAGGGCTGGCGGTTGGGGTCTTCGAGCAGGTCGATCACCGGCAGTTGCCCGAGCTGTTCGAGCAATTCGCCCAGCGGCGCCGGGCCGACCCGTTGCAGGGCCACCGCGCGGGGCACCGGACGCGGCTCGACGCTGACCAGCTCGGCGCCGTCCAGCTCGACTTCCAGCACCTGGTGCGGGTAGTTGATCTCGGCGAACGACAACGGGATCGGCGCGCCGCTGTAGCGGATGCGGTTCTCGCGGTTGACCTTCTGCGGCTTGTGCAGGT
Source organism: Mitsuaria sp. RG (assembly GCF_028369275.1). Classification (NCBI taxonomy): domain Bacteria; kingdom Pseudomonadati; phylum Pseudomonadota; class Betaproteobacteria; order Burkholderiales; family Sphaerotilaceae; genus Roseateles; species Mitsuaria sp. RG. Next base: position 53,218 of record NZ_JAQMYQ010000022.1, on the reverse strand, counting down.
GACCGAGGGCGACATAGCTGATGGCCTTGTCGAACAGTTTGGCCGGCAGGGCCTCGGCATTGCCGATGATCAGGCTGCGCTCGGAGTCCTCCGAGATGCTGCCGCCGGCCATGTGCGCGTGGCTGATGGCGACCAGCGCCTGGTCTTTCTTGCGCTTCTTCTGCGCCGCGGCGATCAGTTGCTCATGGACCTGGTTGATGCCCTGCAGATAGTCGTCGCCCAGCGCGGGGCCGGTGACTTCGGCCGGACGCAGGAAGGGCAGGGCCAGGCACCAGGCGCCGACCTTGCCGCGGGCGTTGGTCAACGGGATCAGCAGCCGCTCGGTGTCCAGCTGGCCCTCGTCGAGCCAGTGCACCCGGCCCAGGGCGTGGGTGCGCAGGCGGCGCATCAGCGGCGCCGGCAGCTCGATGCGCGAACCGGAGTCGTGGTTGCCGGCGATCATCACGATATCCAGCTTGGGCTGTTGCTCGTGGGCCTGGACGATGAAGTCGTAGAGGCGCTCCTGGGCTTTGACCGGCGGGTTGACCGTGTCGAAGATATCGCCGGCGATCAGCAGCGCGTCGGGCTGGCGCAGGCGCAGCTGGCCGAGCAGCCAGTCGATGAAGCAGGCGTGTTCGAAATCGCGTTCCTGGCCATGCAGGCTCTGGCCCAGGTGCCAGTCGGAGGTGTGAAACAGACGCATGGATGACCTTTTGATGTCTGATCGTGCTAGCAAGGGGTGGTTCGTAGTCACATGAAAAAATGCACAGATTCTAACCCAAGTCGTGCGATGCGTCTGGGTGAAAAGACTTTAAGCAGTCAAACTGAACGACGTAAATCGTACCGACCAATTCTGAGTAAAGTAATTGAACTGCCGGCGTCGGTAAGCTGGCGAAAATTTCACTCGGTAGGGAAGTCGTCTTCGTCATTGTAGCGGTGATTATTAAAGAGCTTAGTGTCGCCTCGTGTTATGGTTTTGGCGAAATCATCATAGTATTGCCTGATCTGTCGAAGTGCGATGGCGATGCGAAAGAAACCACTCGCTTCGCACTGGTCTGCGCGTTGCTCGTATTTTTTTGCAAGCAGGCGTTCGGGTAAAGCGCTAGGTGAAATCTCATGCGCGCCACGAGCCTCAAGTGTTGCGCTCACATAATACTCTCTCAAGGTGTCCATGGTTTTATTGTTTAGGAATTTTGCAATATGTCGATTGATCCAGAATCCATCGGAGTCCTCAGGTGAATTGACCAGAAGTGCGGCGATTTTTCTGAGTGCAGCGTCGCGATGGCCGGACGCTTCACATAGCAAAAGTACCTGTTCGATCCAGTTGTCAAATTGGGCTGTGTCGAAATTCATTCCGGATCCCGGGATGGTTTTCCAGGTGCCGAAAAGGCAGCGCATTTGTAGCTGTATTCGTTGTTGATTGGCTGTGGCTTTAGGCGCTTGTGAGAACTTTTCGCTTGGGTGTGCGGAAGATATGAAGGAGTGAAATAAATTGGGGTTGTTTGATAGCTCGTGATGTAATTTAAGCTCGGATTTGTCGTATTTCAATATTTGGCAGTAAGCAAACTCAATGTATAGTAAGTCATTCTTGCTGATTTCGCCGTGGTTGCGTAAGAATGATATGATTTTTCTGACGTCGTAATAGATTTCTGGCGGAATAGGGGTTTGAGTGGTGATCAATTGGTTTAGGGTGATAACGGCGGATTGTGTTTTTAAGGTGTTTTCACGAAACATTAAGTGGCACAAGCAGTGCAGTGCTGCCAAGGGGCGACGCTGTGCAAGGAACTGATCATGAGCAAAATAGAGAGATTCTGGCCCTGTATATTCAATGTAGCCTGGCCAGGAAGTTGTAACTTTGCTCCAATATTGAGAGGCGAGATCTGGTTTGGAAAGGGCTTCGATGGCGTGCCATGTTTTGGGGGTGAAGGGGAGATTAGTAAATAACGTAATGAGCGCGTCTGGGCTCCATACGGGCAGGTCCATTGCCTCTATAAAAGCCATGTCGGTGATGTGGCTGCGTTCTCTGATGTAGCTGGCTATAAAGTTCTGTATGTGTCGGCTGGGGTGGGCTATTAATTCTTTTATAGTTTCGGCGTGTTCTGATTCAACCAGTTTGGCTAGGTGCGTCCCAGCAAGTTTTGGGTTTTCGACGCTGTTGGAAAACTGTGCGACAAGATAAAAGTCTCCGTGCCTGTAGATTTCTCTTATAGCAGAGGATCTTGAGTGTTCAATGGTGCGTTCTAGGTCTTCAATAGTCTCAAAATTTTCGAGTTGAAACGGTAGGGTGTTGGAAAATAGTTTGCGATGGTAAAGTTCTGGGAGTTTCGATTCGGTGGCTGCTATTGCTTGGTGGAGAAGTTCCTTTGGGAGCGCGTAGTTGTGTAATTGGTGGTTCTGGTTCTTCGTTAGGCTGGTAAGCGTTGACCAGATTTTGTAGCTTTGTTCTTTGTCAAGTGTTGCTGTGTTACTCAATATGGCTTCAAGTGTGTGCTTGAGTGCGGAGGGGATTTCAAGGAGTCTAGAAATATTGCTAATTAATTGTAGTAAGCGAGTCGGATTGTTTTGAGCTAGCTTTATCGCCAGTTCGCCGAGTGCTGCATATTGATCTTCTCTCGAAATTGGCGAACCTTCATCGTAAGAGGCAGGAGACGATAAAAATACGGGGTGGCTGTTGTCCTGATGTGTTCGCCAAGGTTGTGGTAGTAGTTCGAGGGTAATCGTCCAGGCTAATTCAGGTAGTTCTTCGTGTAATGTGGTTAGGGTGATAAGCCTACGTTGGAAAGGTGCAGACGTATTGTGGGGCTCGGGGGAAAGTATATTGATAATGGATTTTGTCAGGCGAGTGGATAGAGGGTCCTCGCAAGTCACTTGCTGCAGCTCGCCAAGTGCCAATACCGAGCGAGTCAAATACTCTGGGAACCATGCAAGTCGTTCAAGTCCGCTTATCAAGCCAGAGGCGTAGGTTGTAGAGTGTATGCCGTGATTTTGTTTTTGTGCAAATAGTTCAAGTGCGATGTGCTTTGATGAGGTTAATAGCGCTTCGAGCTTTGTTAAATAGGTGTTTGGTGCAGCTTCAGCTAGTTGACCGGCTATGTCGTTGAGACTAGCCCATTGTTCCCATTTCGAACTGGATAGTAACTGTGAAACAACCTCGCTTGAAATTGAGGAGCATGTGAAATGAGGTACGTTTTCTGCGTCTTCGCTTTGGATGTTTAGTAGTGCTAAGCTATTGGCGATCCCGGTTCTGAGTAGCGAACTATTGTAGGGTTTGACGCCATACAGCTCGGCGATATTTCGTTTCTCAGGAGGGAGGTTAAGCCGAGTGTCAATTTGACTGAATACCCGAATTGCAGCCTCTTTAAAGCGTTCTAAGTCCTTTTTATAAAGGCGTGAAAGAGCACTGCTCCACTTGCTTCTATAATCGATAACCTCCCAGTCTCCCATGTGATGTTTGATTGGGGGGGTAGGCTTTTCTAGAATCGCTTGAATTTTTCTTATCCAGGAATCATAGGGCTCATCAGTAATAAGTTCTATGATTTCAATATCGTGCGCTACCGATTCGCTCCATGCTCCAATGATTATGGCTAGTGAGAGATCTCTATTTAAAGAGTCCTCGCTGGCGCTGTAGCATATGTAGTCGCCGGAGATATTGTGGCCGGTCCCGGAATGTGTTTGATTAATGTTGATGATTTTAATTGTCATGTGTTTTCTTTTGCAGACAATAACAGGTAGATTAATCGTGTTCGGGGGTGAGGCGGATTTTTGTGATTGTCCATGACGGTTTGTCTAAGAAGAAATTTTATTGCCCGCGATGTTGTCGCCATTGCCACTATGGTGTTGAGTGACAGTATTGATTGTGGAGTGAGCGGTTGCTCGAGGACTTTTAATCTGGCCTAGCAAGTCGATAATTTGTTGTGATTGATTCAAACTGGCAGTAATTGCCTTTTCACTCATGCCGTCATTGATTTCAAGCTTATTCAATTCCGATGAAAGGTCTTCTGCATGATGGTCTTCTATCAGCCATCGAGTCAGTCGTTTTTTCAATTCTTGACCGCTTATTTTAACCCCTGCCTTAAGAGTCTCGTATGCGGCGTTGGCAAGAATGCCTGTTGTAATAACGTCCATGATGTCTTCCTATAGATTGTTAGCGGTGTACGCTGTCATGCAAGCCTATGGCGATTGTGATGTTCAATCCCGCACTCACACATTTCGTATAAATCCTAGCGGTTTTCGGTACGTCACAATCGCTCCAGATGTGTTGCCATCCAGTGCTCATGCATCTCATTAGTAAAAGCTTTATTTCTGTATATTTATCATTTCGGATACAGGGGGGGCAAATTGCCCGACTCACCCGACGGCGCCAGTACCTGCTCGGCCGGCGGAATCGCGCCGATCGCGCGCCACAGCTCGTCGCCGTGCCAGTACTGGCCACTCTCGCTGTACAGCGCGCCATTCAACCCATCCAGTGCATCGGACAACGGCACGAAGCGCGCCGCCATCTCGGCCAGGGTTTCCGGCTGCTGCCGGGCCCAGGCGTCCAGCGCCTGGCGGGTAGCCTGCGGGTCGTTGGCCTGGCAGGCGCGCTTGAGGTCGTCGAGCAGCGTGCGCGGGCTCGGGCCGGCCTGCGCCGCGCGCAGCACCGCCGGTTGCGAGCGGGCCCGCCACCACAGGGTGAAGCCGAGCAGGGTGGTCAGGGCCAGGACCAGCGTGGCCAGTTGCCAGGGCCAGAGCGGGCCGGGGCTCAGGTTGCCGTCGCCGACCGGGGTGTCGGCGCTCAGCGCCGGGTTGTCCTGCACGTTCAGGGTGCGCGCCGGCAGACTGCTGTGTTCCAGGTGGTCTTCGCGGGTGTTCCACCAGGTCACCTCCAGCGCCGGCAGGGCCAGGTCGCCGGCGTGGGTCGGCACCAGCGCCTCGCGTTCCTCGCGGTTGGCGACCATGCCGCGTTCGCCGATCTCGTTGCGCAGCAATGGCTGGTCGGGGTAGCGGCGCAGGCCGGTGGCCTCGGTAGCCGGCAGTGGCGGCAACTGGGTGCTCGACAGACCCTCTGCGCGCACGGTGATATTGCGCGTCAGCGAGTCGCCGATCTGCGTCGGCTGGCGCTCCGGGTCGGGGTTCCAGTGTTCTTCCAGGGTCAGGCTGCGGGCCGGCAGCCAGGGGCGGTCGGCCGGGTAGCTGGCCGGGATCGGTTTGACCGTCAGGCGCAGCGGCAGCGAGCTGACCTGCACCTGGCGGCCGACCCGCGGTGTGCCGGCCGGCTGTTCGCCATTGTCGGCGGCGGTGGCGGTGAAGCGCAGCGGCGGCACGTCAAGGCTGCCGCTCTGTTGCGGATAGATCGCATAGCGGGTCTCGATCACCCCGTGGCGCACGCCGTTGATCTCTTTCTCATAGGTGCGCGACTCGCCCAGCGGGTCGACCTTGGCGTTTTCCAGCTGCAGTGGGCTGAGGCTGCTGTCGTCGTACAGCGCCACCGAATGGTAGATGCGCAGGGTCAGCACGGCCTGGGCCTGGACATAGACCTCGCTGCTGTCCAGGGTGGCCTCGACGAACACCTGCGCCGCCGCGTCGGGGCGCTGGCTGTCGGCCTGCTGCACCTGCAGCTCGATGGCCTGGCTGCGCGACTGGCCCAGCTGCAGCTCGGGGATGCGCAGGCTGCCGCTGCGTCGGGGCAGCAGGGTGATGATCCAGCGGGTGCTGGCGCGGGTTTCGCCGTCCAGGGTGTGCAGGCTGTTGAGCTGGCGCGTGCCGCGCACCTCGAAGTCGGGCTCGAGGGTGCGCAGGTCGGGCTTGCCGAACTGGGTGACGTCCTGGCTCTCGAGGGTGAGTTCCAGGGTTTCACCGGCTTCCAGGCGCGTGCGGTCGACGCTGGCCTGCAGGATCGGTTCGGCCTGGGCCGCGAGGCTCCACAACAGGCCTAGGAGAAAGACGCCGAGGCGACTCATCGTGGGGTTTCCTGATGCAATTGCTGTTCGTACCAGAATTTGCGCCGCAGCAGTTCCGCCGGGTTGTCGGGGATCTCCCGCAGCCATTGCTCCAGGGCCTGGCGCTGTTCGGCGTCAAGGCTGGTGGAGAGCGGCCGCTGGGGCGGCTGGGTGAGGTTGTCGTCATCGCCGCCGGCAGCGCCGGGCGGGGCCTGGGCGTTGCCCTGGCTGTCGCCGTTCTGCTGGCCCTGGGCCTGTTCGTCGCTGCCGGGCGTGCCTTGGGCCTGGCTGCTGGTCGAGCTGCTGTTGCCTTCGGTCTCGTTGCCGGGGGGGCCTTGGGCATCGGCGTTGCTCGGTTGTGTCTCGGCGCTGGCCTGGCGCTGTTGCAACAATTGCTGGACCAGGGCCTGATTGTCCAGTGCCGCCTTCAGGTCGGGCTGGCGCTCCAGCGCCTGCTCATAGGCGTCCAGCGCCGCCTCCAGCTCGCCGGCGCGGGCCAGGGCGTTGCCACGATTGTAGTGGGCGGCCGCCGTGCCGGCCTGGGCAAACGCGGCAGCGGCGCCTTCGAAATCGCCGGCCTGGTACAAGGCCATGCCGCGCCATTGGCTGTCCTCGAAGTGCCGGGCTGCCTCGGCGGGGCGTTGCCGCTCCAGCAGGCGCTGGCCCTGCTGGTCGGGGCGCAGCCACAGGTCGTTGAACTCGACGGCCTGGCTCGGTTGGGGCAGGGCTAGCAACAGGGGCAGGCAGAACAGCCAGCCACGCCGGCCGGCGCAGGCGGCGAGCAGCAGCAGGGGCAACAGCAGCCAGTAGCCCTGGTCGGCCCAGCTGTCCAGTTGCAGGGTCTGGCCATCGTTGTGCAGCAGCCGCGGGTTGTCGAACAGGCCCAGGCCGCGCAGGTCGAGGTCGTCGATGCGGGCGTGGCGGTAGCGCCCGCCGGTCGAGCCGATGAAGCTCTTCAGCGAGGCGCTGTCCAGGCGTGGTAGGAGGATGCCGCCCTGATCGTCCTTGAGGTACTCGCCATTGGCCTGACGCACCGGGGCGCCTTCGCCGCTGCCGACGCCCAGCATCAGCAGGCTCGGGCCCTGGCGCCCGAGGGCCTGGCGGATGCCTTCGCGCTCGGGTTCGCTCAGTGACGAGCCGATCAGCAGCAGGCGGCCCTGGCCGAGGCCGCTCTGGGCGAGCAGGGCCAGGCCCTTGTGCACGGCGAGGTCGGCACGCTGGCCGGGCTGCGGCATGATCGACGGGTCGACGGCCTCGAGCAGGTTGCGCGTGGTGCCCAGGTCATCGGACAGCGGTACCAGGGTGTGGGCGGAGCCTGCGTAGACGATCAGCGCGGTCTGGCTGTCACGACGGTGCTCGAGCAGGTCGAGGACCTTGCGCCGGGCCTGCTCCAGGCGGTTCGGCGCGCTGTCCTCGGCGAGCATCTGCGGCGTCAGCTCGAGCAGGATCACCAGCGGGTCGGCCGGGCGCTGGCGGGTTTCCTCCAGGCGCTGCCAGCTGGGTCCGAGCAGGGCCAGGACGATCAGCAGCCAGGCCAGGCCCAGGGCGATCCACGGCAGCTTGCTGGTGCTGCCGCTGCCGCCGCCGAGCAAGACCGCATGGAACGGCTGCGGCAGGATCAGCTGCCAGCGCCCGGCGCGTTTGCGCCGGTGCCAGAGCTTGAACAGCAGCCAGCCGAGCAGGGGCAGCACCAGCAGCCAGAGCGGGCGCAGCCATTGTGGCCAGAGTTCGATCATCGCCGCCTCCTCAGGCGCAGGCGCTTGAGGCGCTGGCGCCATTCCGGGTGAGGCTGCAGGAAGCGTGGCTTGCGCAGCAAGCGTTGCAGCAGGTTGTCCGGCCATTGCACGGCCACCACCAGCAGCACGCTGAGCAGCAGCGCCAGGGCCAGTGGCCAGGCATACAGTTCGTGGGCGGTGCGCGCCTGGGTCGGCTGCTGGGCCACCGGTTCCAGCTGGTCGAGGGTGTCGCCGATGGCGCCCAGCTCGGCGCCGTCATGGGCGCGGAAATAGCTGCCGTGGGTGATCTCGGCGATCTCCTTGAGCGAGGCTTCGTCCAGGTCCAGGCTCGGGTTCAGCCCGAGCAGGCCCGGTGTGCCGCTGGCCTCAGGGTTGGCGCCGATGCCGATGGTGTAGATACGCACGCCTTCCTGGGCGGCCAGGCGGGCGGCGGTCAGTGGGTGGATCTGCCCACCGTTGTTGGCGCCGTCGGTGATCAGGATCAGCACCCGGCTCTGCGACGGGCGCTGGCGCAGGCGCTTGACCGCCAGGCCGATGGCGTCGCCGATGGCGGTGTTCTTGCCGGCGATGCCGATCTGCGCCTCGTCGAGAAAGGTTCGCACTGTGCGCCGGTCGAAGGTCAGCGGGGCTTGCAGGTAGGCCTGGCTGCCAAACAGGATCAGGCCGACACGGTCGCCCTGGCGGTCCTGGAGAAAGTCGCCCATCAGCGCCTTGACCAGGTCCAGGCGGCTGATCTCGTCGTCCTTCCATTGCATGTCGGGGAAGTCCATGGAGCCCGACACGTCCACCGCCACCAGCAGGTCGCGCCCGCTGGCCGACACCGGCAGCGGATCGCCCAGCCACTGCGGACGGGCGGCGGCCAGCAACAGCAGCAGCCAGATCAGGATGAACGGCGCCTGCTGGCGCCAGGTCGGCAGGTTCAATCGTGCGCGGCGCCCGGCCAGGCCTTCGAGTTCGTCGAGAAAGCCCACCTTGAGCACCGGCTCGCCGCTGTCGGCGGCGGGCAGCGCCAGACGCGCCAGCCAGGGCAGCGGCAACAGCAGGAAGATCCACGGCCAGGCCAGTTCAAACATGCTTGCGGATCCAGGTTTCGACCGCCTGGGCGAGCCCGGCGATGGCCTTGTCGTCGAGCTTGCACTCGGGTTTGTAGGTGCCTTCGACCAGCACCATCCAACGGGTCAGGCCGGCGGCCGGGCAGCGGTTGTCGAGAAATGCCAGCCATTTACGGCCGCTGAGGGTGTGACTGTTGGCGCCGGGGTACTGGTTGCGGCACAGGCGCTTGAGCAAGGCATTGATCTGTTGCAGCCAGGCGCCGGCCGGCGCGCCGTCGTAGGGGCGCGGCAGGCGTGCCAGCTCGGCGAGAGCCTCGACACGGATCGGGTCCAGCGGCAGTTCGGCGCGCACCACCTTGCGCTTGCCCGGGCGCCAGCGACGCAGGCGCCAGGCGCCCCAGCCGAGCAGCGGCAGCAGGGCCAGCAGCAGCCACCAGCCGGGCGCGGGCGGCCACAGGCCGATGGCCGACGGCGCGATCAGCGGCTGCAGCTGGTCCAGCGGATTCATCGGGTACTCCCGGGACGCTGCGCGTTCAGGTACTCGCGCAATTGCTCGATCATCTCACTCTGGGTGCTCAGTGGCATCAGCACCACCCGCAGTTTCTGCGCCAGCAGTTCCCAGCGCTCGATGCGCGCCTCGGCTTGCTGGCGATAGGCCTGGCGCAGGTTGGCATCCAGCGTGTCGAGTTCCAGTTGCGCGCCGCGCTGGGCGAAGCGCAGCAGGCCGGCGGCGGGCAGGGCATGGTCGAGCGGGTCGCTGATCGGCATCAGCAGCACGTCGCAGTGGCGCGACAGCATGGCCAGGTGCTGCTCGACACTGGCACTGAGGGCGCGCTCGTCGCAGATGACGATGGCCAGGCTGCCCGGGCGCAGCACCTCGCGCGCCCGGCGCAGGGCCAGGCCCAGGCTGTCGGGCTGCGGCACGGCCTCGGTGTGCAGGGCCTGGTTGACCTTGGCCAGGCGGTTGAGCAGTTGCAGCAGGCTCTGCTTGCTGCGCCGTGGCTTGATCTCGTGGGGCTCGCTGTCGCCGAACACCAGCCCGCCGATGCGGTCGTTGTGGCCCAGCGCCGCCCAGCCGAACAGGGCCGCGGCCTGGGCCGCCAGCACCGATTTGAACACCAGTCCGGAGCCGAAGAACAGCCGCTGGCTCTGTTCGACCATGATGAAGATCGGCCGCTCGCGCTCTTCGTGGAAGAGCTTGGTGTGCGGCTCCTGGGTGCGCGCGGTGACGCGCCAGTCGATATTGCGCACGTCATCGCCGGCCTGGTAGACACGCACCTGGTCGAAGTCCACGCCGCGGCCACGCAGCTTGGAGTGGTGCAGGCCCACCAACGGGCTGCGCTGGCCGGGCCGGGAAAACAGCTGGATCTCGCGCACGCGGTGGCGCATGTCGATCAGTTCGGCCAGGCCGATGCGGATGCCGGGTTCGGCCTGCGGGGTGGTGGGCATGGGGTCAGGCGACGGCAACGACGTCGAGGATGCGCTGGACCACGCGGTCCTGGTCGACCCCGGCCGCCTCGGCCTCGAACGAGAGGATGATGCGGTGGCGCAGCACGTCGAACAGCACCGCCTGGATATCCTCGGGGCTGACGAAGTCGCGCCCGGCCAGCCAGGCGTGGGCACGCGCGCAGCGGTCCAGGGCGATCGAGCCACGGGGGCTGGCGCCGTAGGCGATCCAGTCGGCCAGTTCGCCGTCGAACTTGGCCGGAGTGCGGGTGGCCATGACCAGTTGCACCAGGTATTCCTCCACCGCATCGGCCATGTACAGGCCGAGGATTTCCTTGCGCGCGGCAAAGATCGCCTGTTGGCTGACTCGCCGTTCGGGCTTCACCTCGCCGCCCAGCGCTTCGCCGCGGGCCTGCAGAAGAATGCGCCGCTCGACCGCGGCATCCGGGAAGCCGATCTTCACGTGCATCAGGAAACGGTCGAGCTGGGCCTCGGGCAACGGGTAGGTGCCTTCCTGCTCGATCGGGTTCTGCGTGGCCATCACCAGGAACAACGGCGACAGTTCATAGGTGCTGCGCCCGACACTGACCTGGCGTTCGGCCATGGCTTCGAGCAACGCCGACTGCACCTTGGCCGGGGCGCGGTTGATTTCGTCGGCCAGCACCAGGTTGTGGAAGATAGGCCCTTGCTGGAACACGAAGCTGCCGGTTTCCGGGCGGTAGATCTCGGTGCCGGTAATGTCGGCCGGGAGCAGGTCGGGGGTGAACTGGATGCGATGGAATTGCGCCTCGATGCCTTCGGCGAGCTCCTTGATGGCCTTGGTCTTGGCCAGGCCCGGGGCGCCCTCGACCAGCATGTGGCCGTCGGCCAGGAGCACGATCAGCAGGCGCTCCACCAGTTTTTCCTGGCCGAGGATCTGGGAGGAGAGAAAGGTGCGCAGCGCGATCAGCGCTTCACGGTGTTCCATCGTTGGCGGTTCCTGGGGATGGGCCCTGGCGCGCTGTGAGCGGTGGCCGGGCGGGGGTGGATACTTTAATCCATCCGGGGGTGCGGGGACCAATGGCGGTTTGCAAAATTAGTGTAAAGCAGCGAGTGGGGTCCGAAGACGTTGCGAGCCGTTCGCCTGCAAGCCTGGCCCGCTGATGAACCTTTCATGACAAAACTTCGGTAGCAAAGCGCCACCCCCGTCAAAGCCATGGATACCGACAAGGCATCTGGCCATCAGGCCGGTCGAGCCTTGGGGAACGGCCTGGGAGCGGGGCGATGGGGACTATGGAACGCTACACGAAGGTGGGAATGCAGGAGCTTGACCAGCGCCTGGCGAAGATCGTCGAGGCCGCGCGCAAGCAGCCGGTCTCGGTCTACCGCTACGGCGCGCCCTGGGTCTGGATCGTCTCCCAGGAAGACTGGCAGGGCGCCCTGCGCGAGGTGGCCAGTTGCGTGCCGCCCGGGCATTCGCTGGCGCTGCTCAAGCCGCGCATCGAAGCCTTGCTGGACGAGCACCGGACCGCGCTGTCCCAGCTGGCCGAACAGCAGGGCATGATCATCGCCCCGCACACGCTGATGCATGTGTTGCTGCTGCAACTGCTGTATTCGGTGCCCAGTGAGAAGCAGCTCTACGAGCAACTCAACTACAACCTGCTGTTCCGCTGGTTCGCCGGCCTGGAACTGAAGTCGCGGGTGTGGAACTTCAGCCTGTTCAGTCATGACCTCGGTGTGCTGCTGGGCAGTGCCATGGCCGTGTCACTGCTGCAGCGCATGGTCGACGAGGTGCTCGGCGCAAGCTTGCAGGCCATGCCCGAGTTCAGCCTCAACCTGGCCCTGCTGCACAGCTGGCTGGCACGTCACCAAGGTCAGGCCGCGCCTGACGCAAACCACTAGAAACCCAACGAATTCCTGGCGCTCAAGGGGGCGGTGTGGAGCATTTTTTCTTCAAGCGATGCGGCATGGGCGCAGGGCTGCTGGCGTGCCTGTTGGCGGGCAACGTGGCCGCCGACGAGGCGCAGCGCCGGGTCGAGATCAACGAGTACGTGGTGCGCGGCAATACGGTGCTCGACGCCCAGGCCATCGAAGAGGCGGTCTATCCCTACCTGGGGCCGGACAAGACCCTGGCCGACCTCGAAGGCGCCCGCGAGGCCCTGCAGAAAAGCTACCAGGCCCGTGGCTACCAGTCGGTGTTCGTCGAGCTGCCCGAGCAGAAGGTCGAGGGCGGCGTGGTCTACCTGCAAGTGAGCGAAACCAAGGTCGGCCGCGTGCGCGTGGTAGGTGCCAAGCATTACTCGCCGTTGGAGATTCGGGAGCAGGTCCCGGCACTGGAGGAGGGCAAGGTACCCGACTTCGCCCAGGTGCAGGACGAGCTGGCCACCCTCAATCGCACCCCGGGACGGCAGGTCATGCCGCTGGTGCGCGAAGGGCAGCGCCCGGGCACCATGGACGTCGACCTGCAGGTCGAGGACAAGCAGCCCTGGAACCTGAGCCTGGGCCTGAACAACGACCACAGCGCCGACACCGAGAAGCTGCGCAGCGTCGTCAGCCTGGGCTACAACAATCTCTGGCAGGCCGGCCACAGCGTCTCGCTGAGCTGGTTCACCGCACCCCAGGACCGTGACAATGCCGAGGTCTGGTCCGGTTCCTACGCCGCGCCGCTCAATGAGCGCTGGACCGTGCAGTTCTCCGGCTACCACTCCGACAGCAACGTCGCCACGGTGGGCGGCACCAACGTCCTGGGCAAGGGCCATTCCTACGGTGTTTCGGCGATCTACAACCTGCCCGGCGTCGGTGCCTGGGCCAACGCCCTGTCGATCGGCGTGGACTTCAAGGACTTCGACGAGCAGGTCGGCCTGGGCGGCAGCAGCGACAAGGTCCCGCTCAAGTACGCCCCGATCACCCTGGGCTACACCGGCTACCGCTTTACCGAACAGGACCAGCTGAGCCTGGGCCTGAGCCTGGTGGCCGGCACCCGCAGCCTGCTGGGCTACGGCAGCGACGACGCCGAGTTCGACTACAAGCGCTACCGCGCCGATTCCAGCTTCGCCGCGCTCAAGGGCGACGGCAGCTACACCTTCGACTTCGCAGGCTCCTGGCAGAGCGCCTCCAAGCTGGCCTTCCAGCTGGCCTCGGGGCCACTGGTGTCGAACGAACAGTTCGCCGCCGGCGGCGCCACCTCGGTGCGCGGCTATCTGGCCGCCGAGCGCACCGGGGACGACGGCCTGCTGTTTTCCCAGGAGCTGCGCACCCCGTCCATCGGCCGCTACGTCGGCAGCTACATCAGCGACTGGCGCTTCTACCTGTTCGCCGAAGGCGCCCAGCTGCGCCTGCAGGACGCGCTGCCCGAGCAGGACGACCGCTACAGCCTGGCCAGTGTCGGCGTCGGCACTCGCGCCACGCTCAACGACTGGCTGTCCGGCAGCGTCGACTGGGCCGTGCCGCTCAAGGATGGCCCCAACACCGACAAGAACGCTTCCCGTGTGCACTTCAGCGTGCAGGCGACCTTCTGAACTCACTGACCGGCATCGACCTGGAGACCTCTCATGCAACGCCTGATATTGACCTTGCTGCTGTGCCTGGGCTTCGCCCTGCCGGGCAGCGCCAGCGCCTGGTGGCAGGACGACTGGATGTACCGCAAGCAGATCGCCGTGGACACCACGCCCCAGGGCGCCGGCCTGACCCAGGCGCTGGGGCGCACCGCGCTGCTGGTGCGCCTGCATACCGGCAACTTCAGCTTCGACGGCGTCAGCGAGACCGGCGCGGACATCCGCTTTGTCAGCGCCGATGACAAGACGGTACTCAATCACCATGTCGAGCAGTTCGATCCGCTGATGGGCATGGCGCTGATCTGGGTGGACGTGCCCCGTATAGAAGCGGGCCAGCGCCAGGACCTGTGGATGTACTACGGCAACCCGAAAGCCCAGGCGCCTGTTGGCCAGCCCAGCTTCGACGCCGACTACACCGCGCTCTACCACCTCGACGGTGCCACCGCCCGCGACGCCAGCCCCTATGGCAATCCGTTGCAAGGGCCGACGGTGAGCGTCGACGGCGTGATCGGGCGGGCCATCCAGCTCGGCGGCCAGGGCCTGCAACTGCCGGCCAGCGCCTCGCTGCAGTTGCCGGCAGGTGCGGCGTTCACCTTCAGCGCCTGGCTGCGCCAGGACCAGGCGGTGGGCGAGCAACTGCTGCTGGCCCGCCGCGAGGCCAGCCACAGCCTGCTGCTGGGCCTGGCCCAGGGCGTGCCTTTCATCGAGGTCGACGGCCAGCGCGCCAGCGCCAATCAGGCCGTGAGCGCCGGTCAGTGGCAACACCTGGCCCTGGTGGGCGAGGGCGGCAACCTGAGCCTGCTGCTCGAAGGCCAGCCGGTGGCGCGCCTGGCCGCCAGCCTGGCGGCCTTCAGCGGTGCCATCGGCGTCGGCGGCGACCTGCCGGCGACCGAAGGCGAGGCGGCCAGTCAATTCGCGCCGTTCGTGGGCGCCCTGGACGAACTGCGCCTGTCCCGCGTGGCCCGCAGCCAGGCCAGCCTGCAGGCCGACGTACTGGCCCAGGGCGCCGAGTCGCGCCTGGTGGTGTACGGGGTCGACGAGGAGCAGTCAGGCTTCGGCTTCGGCGGCCTGGGCTTCCTGCTCAAGGCGGTGCCGGTGGACGCCTGGGTGATCATCGCCATCCTGGTGCTGATGATGGTGCAGTCGTGGGTGATCATGCTGCGCAAGCAGCGCACCCTCAACCGCGTCACCGCCGCCAACACTCGCTTTCGCGAGCGCTTCGCCACGGTCGGCACACGCCTGGAGCAGTTCGCCGACGATCAGGACCTGCATGCGCGGCTGACCGACTCCTCGCTGTGGCGCCTGTACCTGGTGGCCGTGCAGGAACTGCGCACCCGCCGCGCCCAGGGCGCCGACACCCGTGAAGTGTCCGCAGCCACCATCGAGGCCATCCGCTGCTCCATGGACGGCGTGCGCACCCGCGAGAACCAGGCGTTGTCGTCGAAGCTGTCGACCCTGTCCAACGCCATCGCCGGCGGCCCCTACATCGGCCTGCTGGGCACGGTGCTGGGGATCATGGTGGTGTTCCTCGGCACCGCCATGGCCGGCGACGTCAACATCAACGCCATCGCCCCGGGCATGGCCGCGGCGCTGCTGGCCACCGCCATGGGGCTGTTCGTCGCCATCCCCGCGCTGTTCGGCTACAACCGCCTGACCACGCGCAACCGCGAGGTCAGCGCCGACATGCGGGTGTTCGTCGACGAGTTCATCACCCGCCTGGCCGAATTGCACGGCGAGGGCCAGGCCGGTGAAGCGGCGATGCGTCCGGGCGGGCGCAGCGTCAACCCGTCGGTTCCGGCGTGAGGGCGCAGCCATGGCATCCGTGAACAACGCCCATGACGACGACGCCGACGCCGCGGTCGACAGCATCAACATCACCCCGCTGGTGGACGTGCTGATGGTGGTGCTGGTGATGTTCATCCTCACCGCTACCGCGCAGGTTTCCGGGATCCAGGTGCAGTTGCCCAAGGCCAGCGCCACGGTGTCGCTGGCCCAGCCCAAGACCAAGGCGATCTCGATCAACGACGCCGGCCAGGTATTCCTCGACGCCTACCCGGTGACGCTGCAGGAGCTGGAGGACCGCCTGCGCAGCGAGAAGGCGCGCAATCCCGACTTCCCGCTGATCGTGCGCGGTGACGCGGGCGTGCAGTACCAGAAGGTGGTCGAGGTGCTCGACCTGCTGCGCCGTCTCGAACTGGCCCAGGTCGGGCTGGTCACCGGCAAACCGAACCAGGGATGAGCGCAGGCATGGAACGTACAACCAACCCCCGCCGCCTGCTGACCTGGGCCGTGCTCGCCGTCGCCGGCGCCGGCCTGGCCTGGCTGCTGTGGCAGTGGGCCAATGACATGGCCGGGGTGCGCCGCGAGGCGCCCAAGGTGCCGGCGATCATCCCGCTACCACCCCCTCCGCCGCCGCCACCGCCCGAGCCGCCCAAGGAGCCCGAGCCGCCGGTCGAGGAGAAGATCGTCGAGCCGCAGCCGGTGCCCGAGGCCGAGGAGGTCAAGCCTGCCGAGGAGGCGCCCGACCCGGCCCAGGACCTGGCCGAGCCGATGCAGATGGACGGCGACGCGCAAGCAGGCGGCGACAGCTTCAACGTCGGCGCCGGCAAGGGCGGCGGCATGGCCGGTGGCGGCGGTGGGGGCCTGGGCAGCGGTACCTACAGCCAGTACCTGGCCTACGCCTTCCAGCGCCTGCTGCGCGACAACCCCGAGCTGCGCAACCTGGTGTTCAACCTGCAAGCCGAGATCTGGCTCAGCGCCGCCGGCGAGATCACCCGTGTCGAGTTGCTGCGCGGCAGCGGCGAGCCGGAGGTGGACGCCCAGGTGCTCGCCGCCCTGCGCGGTGCCGGCGCCCTCGACCAGCGTCCGCCCGCCAACCTGACCTTGCCGGTGAAGATCGCCCTGCAGGGGCGCCGGCCATGAACAACGAAGCACGACTGACCCACAGGAGTTGCAAACCCATGAAGTGCCCAGTCAACCGATTGACCCTGGCGCTCGGCCTGCTGGCCGCCGCCACCGCGGTCGGTCCGACCGTCGTCCACGCCGCGCCGTCGGAGAACGCGACCGTCAACCTGATCCGCCTGCTGGTGGAGCAGGGCGTGCTCAAGCAGGACAAGGCCGATGCGCTGATCGCCCAGGCCGAACGTGAAGCCCAGCAGGCGCGCGTCGCCGGCAGCGCCGCGCCGATTGTCGCCCAGGCCCCGGCGGCCAACGGCGAGGTGCGCGTGCAGTATGTGCCGGCGATCGTCCGCCAGCAGATCCGCGACGAGATCAAGGCCGAGGTGATGAACACCGCCAAGCAGGAAAACTGGGCCGCGCCCAACACCTTCCCCGACTGGGCCTCGCGCATCAGCTTCGACGGTGACCTGCGCCTGCGCTACGAGTCGCGCTCGTACGCCGACGGCAACAGCAACGAGATCGTCGATTTCGCCAAGCTCAACGAAAAGGGCCCCTACGACGTCAACCCCAACAGCAGCTCGAGCCTGCCGCCCTTGCTCAACACCCGCGAGGACCGCGACAGCCTCCTGCGCCTGCGGGTGCGCTTCGGCCTCAAGGCGCAGTTGGCGGAAAACTGGGTGGCCGGCATCCGCGTCGCCACCGGCTCCAACAACAACCCGGTCTCGACCACCCAGAACCTCGGTGGCGGCTTCGGCAAGAAGGACATCTGGCTCGACCAGGGCTACGTCACCTGGACGCCGAGTGAGCGCCTGACACTGACCGGCGGGCGGATCGCCAATCCGTTCATGTCCACCGACATCCTGTATTCCCACGACCTCAACTTCGACGGCGTGGCGGCGCTGTTCGACCAGCCGCTGGGCCGCGACCTCAGCCTGTTCGGCACCGTCGGCGCATTCCCCGTGCAGTACAGCGACGACAACGCCACCAGCAACGGCTTTGACAAGGAAGACAGCGACAACAAGTGGCTGTACGGCGCGCAACTGGGCGCGAAATGGGCGCTCAACGACAACAACCGGCTCAAGGGCGCGATGGCCTACTACCGCTTCGATGACATCGCCGGCGAGCGCTCCAGCCCCTGCGCCCCGTGGGACGGCCAGCCGGCCTGCGACAGTGACGAGAGCCGGCCGACCTTCATGCAGAAGGGCAACACCGTGTTCCTGCTGCGCGACATCACGCCGAACCCGGCCAACCCGACGGCCACGCCGCAGCCGCAGTTCGTCGGCATCGCCTCGGAATTCGAGCTGCTCGACCTGAACCTGGTATGGGACGCCGACCTGCCTCATGACTTCAAGCTGCGCAGCCAGGCCAACTACATCCACAACCTGGCCTACGACGAGGGCGACATGCGCAAGCGCTCGGCCGGGCAGTTGGCCAACAACGTCGACGAAAACGGCAATATCAAGAGCGGCGGCGACGCCTGGATGCTCCAGTTCACCCTGGGCAACGCCCTGGACATGCGCAAGGCCGGCGACTGGAACCTGTTCGCCGGCTACAAGCGCATTGAGCCCGACGCGCTGCCGGACGGTTTCAACGACTCGAGCTTCCACCTCGGCGGCACCAACGCCAAGGGTTATTTCCTCGGTGGCAACTACGGCCTGGCCGACAACGTCTACGCTACAGCCCGTTGGTTGAGCAGCGAGGCGGTCTACGGCGCGCCGTTTGACATCGATGTGCTACAACTTGAAGTCAACACGCGGTTCTAGGGAAGGAGCACGGGCATGAACAAGGGAGCTTATCGCCACCGCTGCGCCTGGTTGATGCTGGCCCTGGGCGCAAGCCTGGCGGCCTCGGCGTCGGCCGAGACCCTCGAGGAACGCCTGCGCGCCCAACTGCGCAGCACCACGCAACAGCTGCAGGCCCTGCAGAGCGAGCAGGCCCAGGCCAGCGCCGCCCGCCAGGCGGCCGAGCAGCAGCGCGACGCGGCCCAGGGCCAGGTGCGCGAACTGACCGCGCAACTGGCCAAGGCCCGCGGTCACAGCGAGCAACTGGCCGGCCAGCAACAGGCCGTGCACAGCCAGGCCCAGGCGCTGGTGGCCAGCAGCAACGAACAACTGCACAAGTACAAGCAGGCCTACGACGAGCTGCTGGCGATGGCGCGCACCAAGGAAAGCGAGCGCGCCACCCTGCAGGCGCAGCTGGGCGAACGTGATGGCCAGGTGCAGCAATGCCAGGCCCGCAACCAGCAGATGTACGGGGTGGCCAAGGAGATGCTGGCCGCCTACGAGAAGGTCGATATCGCCGATGTCATGAAGATGCGCCAGCCGTTCGCCGGTGGCGCCCGGGTCAAGTTCGAGGAACTGGCCCAGGCCTACGGCGACAAGCTCTACGAAAGCCAGTTCGACGCCCCCAAGGGCGTGACCCAGTGATGTTTTCTCAACGCAAGGAAGTAAGCACATGACCGAAGTCACCCTGATCGAAACCGTTAGCGCCGACTCCCTGACCCAGTTGCTGCAGGATGCCGGCTGCCGGGTCAACCGCACCGAGCAGAACGCCGTGGTGCAGTTGCTCAGCGCCAGCCAGGGCGTGGGTTATGCCGTTCGTTTCGGCAACCGGGCCGCGGGCAAGGAGGGCGAATTCCTCGACTTCACCTTCAGCTGTGCCCTGCGTATCCAGGGCGAGCTGCCGGCGGGCCTGGCCGAGCACTGGAATGCCAGCCGGCGCTTCGCCCGCCTGTCGGTGCAGGGCGAGTTCCTGGTGATGGAGCAGGACGTGGTGGTCGCCGATGGTGTCAGTCAGCAGCACCTGCTGGGCAGCCTGGTGCTGTGGGACCGGCTGCTGCAGGAGCTGATCGTCTATCTGCGTGACTACAGCCGTAATGTGGCCGACCAGCAGAAAGTCCAGGTCGCCCACGACCAAGAGCGCGCCTCGTGACGGCGCGCACTCTCTGGGCCGGCGCTGGCGCGCTGGCCATTGTCGCGGTGGCGGTCGCCCTGGCCTTGCGCCCGGGCGACGAGCCGGTGGCGGCGGCGCGTCCGGTGTCGCCCGCCGCCCTGGTGGCCACCGACAACGGCCCGGTACTGGCGCGTCTGGGCGAGCAACAGGTCGGCAGCGGCGAACTCAAGGCGCTGTTCGCCCAGTTGCCCGAGGAAGCCCGTGCCAGCCTGCGCGGCGACCGCCCGGCACTGGAGGCCTGGATCCGCGCTCGCCTGGCGGAAAAGGCCCTGTACCAGCAGGCCGAGGCCCAGGGCTGGTTGCAGCGCCCGGAAATCCAGGTGCAGACCCGCGCGGCCACCGAGCAGATCGTCCTGCGCGACTACCTGAACTCGGTGAGCAAGGTGCCCGACGACTACCCCGGCGAGGCGGAGCTCAAGCAGGCCTATGAGGCAGGCAAGGCCGGTTTGCAGCTGCCGGTGCGCTACCGCCTGAGCCAGATCTTCCTGCGGGTGGAGAACCCCAGGGACGACGAGGCCGTGCGCAAGCAGGCCCAGGCGCTGGCCAAGCAGGCCCAGGCTGCGGATGCCGACTTCGCCGCGCTGGCCCGTGAGCACTCCCAGGATGCCGGCACGGCCGCCGGCGGTGGCGACACCGGCCTGCAGGCCCTGGCGCAGTTGTTGCCCGAGGTGCGTGGGGTGGTGCCAAAGCTCAAGGTGGGCACGGTCAGCGAACCGGTGCAGAGCGCGGCGGGCTACCACATCATCAAGCTGGTCGAGCAACAGCCCGCCCGGGCGGCGACCTTCGAGGAGGTGGCGCCACGCCTGCGCGAGCTGTTGCGGGCCCAGCGCCAGGAGCAGGTGGCCAAGGCCTATGTCGAAGGCATGTTCGACACCGCCACCCTGAGTATCGATGGCGCGGCGCTGAATCAGGTGCTGGAGAGCAGCAGCCGCTAGTCGCCAACAACCATGGAAGAACCGGGCCTGCCCAGGCGGGCCCGCGGGAGGCGAGGAATGCCGATCGATCTGCCCCGGGGGCGAGCCCCGGATACCGCCGTGCCTGTCGTTCGTCGCCAGGTGCCGCTGGCCCTGGACGAACAGACCCTGAACTGTTTCCTGGTCACCGCGCGCTGCGGCTGCTTCATGCAGGCGGCGCGGCGACTCAACCTCAAGCCGGTGGCCCTGCGCAAACGCCTGGCGGCGCTGGAAGCGCGCCTGGGCTACAGCCTGTTCGTCAACCGCAACAACAACCCGGTGCTCAGCCAGCAGGGCGAACGCTTGCTGCAGATACTCCAGGCGCGCGAGCCGGTCGTGCCGCTGCCGCGAGAGCAAAGCGCCAGCGTGCGCCTGGCCGTGGCCGAACCGCTGCTGCAGGACCTGCTGGGCCGCAACCTGATCAACTTCGTGCGCCAGCATGCCGGCATGCGCCTGGAGGTGGCCACCCTCGACGGTCGCCAGGTACCCGAACAGGTTGCCGATGTCGCCCTGTGGTTGGGCGACGCCAGCCACGGTGCCCGCGCCGGCAGCTTTGCCGGTGCCGCCCCCGAGGCCCTGGCCACCCTCGAGTACCTGCCGCATATTGCCAAGCGCTACGCCCGCGAGGCCAACCGACCGACCAGCCTGGCGGACCTGCAGGACTACATGCTGGTGCAATGGCAGGGCGAGGTAGGTGTGCAGGCGCTGATGCCCTGGCAGGCATTGCTGCGCACGCGCTCGGCCGGGGTGACCCAGATCGAGGATTACGAAATGTACTGCCAGCTGATCAAATGCAGCGCCAGTGTCGGCTTGCTGCCGCATTATGCGACGCACCTGGACCGTGGATTGCTGGCCCTGCCGGGCCTGTTCCGCGAGCCGATGCGGCGGCGGGTGTGGCTGGCGGTCAACGGGCAGACCGAAGGTGATCCGCTGGTGCAGGTGATGGTCGGGGCGATCCGGGCGGCGTTCGAGGAACGCCGCGAATGGTTCGCCAGCCTGTAGGCGGGCGGCTTATCCCGCCTTGCGCAGCGTGAGGTTGATCCGCCGCTCGCCCATGCGCGGGTGCACGCCCGGCTTGATCGGCAATACGCCATGAAAGCGCAGGCGGTCCTCGCCACCCCAGACGAGCACATCGCCGTGGCTCAGCGGGATGTGCCGGGGGCGGTCCGAGCGTTGCAGCCCGCCGAACAGGAATACCGCAGGCAAGCCCAGTGAAATCGAGACGATCGGCTGCCCGTAGTCCTGTTCGTCGCGGTCCTGGTGCAGGCTCAGGCGGGTGCCGGGCAGGTAGTGGTTGACCAGGCAGGCATCGGCCACAAAGCCATCGAAGCCCGCCTGCGCGGCGGCGCGGGTGGCCAGGTCGACCAGCAGCGGGGGCAGGGCGGGCCAGGGTTTTGCGCTGACCGGGTCGATGGGGGTGTAGCGGTAGCCGTTCTCGTCGCTGACCCAGCCCAGCGCGCCACAGTTGGTCAGGGCCACGGCCATGCGCAGGCCGCCGGGGGTGTGCATGTGGCGAAACGGTGCCGCGCGCAGCACCGGGCGCAGGGCGTCGAGCAGGGCCTCGAGTTCGGGCAGGGCGAAGCCGGGCAGCAGCAGGGTATGGCGCGCCAGGCGCTGGGGGTGGGGGTCGAAGAGATCGAGGCTGGACTGGATCATGTCTGGAGGCTGCTGCCTGGGGAGGGGGCCATTATATCCTCCCGAGACAGCAGTTGGCGGTGGTCCACCTGGGAAAACCTGGCCAATGCTCGGGATTGTCCTCTTCGCGGGTACTACGCCAACGTGTAGGAGCGGCCTTGTGCCGCGAAAGGGCTGCAACGCAGCCCCAGGATGTCAGCACCGACGCAGAAATTGCCGGGGCCGCTATGCGGCCCTTTCGCGGCACAAGGCCGCTCCTACAGGTTGGCGTAGTACCTGTGGGAGCGGGTTTACCCGTCTGTCGCCAGGTCAGTTCTTCGACTTCGAATGCCGCCAGCCCTGGTCAAGGAACGCAAACACCACCACCAGCACCCCGGCCACCGCCAGGATCAAGGTCACGCCATCGGTGGAATGAGTCGCCGACCCGGCCACCAGCGCCAGCCCGCCCAGCGGCGCCAAACCGCCGGCCACGGCGGTACCGACCTCGCGCCCGGTACCGAACCCCGATGAGCGCGTCTGGGTCGGGAACTGGCGGCTGAGGAACGAGCCCTGCGGGGCGAACATCATCGGCGCCAGGATCCCGGTGCCCACGGCGATGGCCAGGTAGATCATCATCGGCTCGCCGGTCGACAGCAGTTGCAGGAACGGGTAGGCGAACAGCGCCGACAACAGCCCGCCGAGCATCAGCACGGTCTTGCTGCTCCACTTGTCGCACAGCCAGCCGAAGAACGGCACGGCAAAGATCGCCACCAGGCTGGCCAGGGTCACCGACAGCGAGGTGACATGGGCCTCGACGCCCTTGAACTGGGTCAGGTAGGCCAGCGAGAAGGTCTTGAAGATGTAGCTCAGGGCGTTGTAGCCCACGGCCACGAAGAACACCACCGCCAGGCCCTTGAGGTCATTCCTGAACAGTAGCTTGAGCGGCGACACCTGCGGCTTGTCGTCGGCCTTGTCCAGTTCCTTGAAGTCCGGGGTCTCGGGGATGCTCTTGCGCACCCACAGGCCCACCGCCACCAGGGCGATGCTGGCGATGAACGGGATGCGCCAGCCGCCGGCCAGCAGGAACTCGTTGCCGTTCATGGTCAGCAGGTACACGGTCAGCGACGAAAGCAGCAGGCCCAGGTTCAGCCCCAGCGCCGGCCAGGCGCCCTGGCTGCCGCGCTTGCCTTCGCTGGCGTGCTCGTAGGAGGTCACCGCCGCGCCGGACAGCTCGGCGCCGGCGCCCAGGCCCTGGATGATGCGGATGATCACCAGCAGGATCGGCGCCCAGATGCCGATGGTGGCGTAGCCGGGGATCAGGCCGATCAGCATGGTGCACAGGCCCATCATGCAGAAGGTGATCACCAGTACGTGCTTGCGCCCGAAGCGATCGCCCAGGTAGCCGAACAGCACGCCGCCGAAGGGCCGGGCGATGAAGCCGATGGCGAAGGTGGAGAACGCCAGCAGCGAGGCCACCGCCGGGTTGCTCGGGTCAAAGAAGATCTTCGAGAAGACGATCGCCGCCATGGTGGCGTAGAGGTAGAAGTCGTACCACTCCAGCATCGAGCCGAAGATGGTCGCCGCCGCCACCTTGCGCAGGCGCTTGCGTTGCTGTTCGGGGGTTTCGCTCGCGGCCAGGGCCGTCTCGTGTACCGACATTGGGGTTTTCCTTGTTGTCTTTGTAATTGTGGATGCAGCGGGTGGATCAGCGGGCCTGGAGAATCTTCTCGGCGATCATCTGGCCGATGGGGATCGCCGAGGTGGCGGCGGGCGATGGCGCATTGCACACATGCACCATGCGCGGGGTCTCGGCGAACAGGAAGTCGTGCACCAGGGTGCCGTCGCGCATCACCGCCTGGGCACGGATGCCGGCCTCATAGGGCAGCAGGTCCTCGACTTCGAGAGACGGGCAATACTTGCGGCACTGTTCCAGGTAGCCGCGCTTGAACAGCGAGTTCTTCATCTCGGTGGTGCCGGAACCGAGGTTGTTCCAGATGGTTTTCCAGAAACCCGGGAAGCGCGCGTACTCGGTGACATCGCGCCAGTTCACCGAGAACTTGCGGTAGTTTTCCCGGCCGAAGCCGAGCACCGCGTTGGGGCCGACGGTGACGCTGCCGTCGATCATCCGCGTCAGGTGCACGCCGAGGAACGGCAGCTCCGGGTCGGGGATCGGGTAGATCAGGTGGTTGACGATCTGGTTCTTGCTCGCCGGCAGGCGGTAGTACTCGCCGCGGAAAGGGATGATCTGGTGGTCGATCTTCACCCCTGCCAGACGCGCCAGGCGGTCGGACTGCAGGCCGGCGCAGGCCACCAGCTGACGGGCGCGCCAGGCGTTGCCGTCGGCACTGATCGCGACGTGGTCGGCATGCTCCTGGATGGCGCGCACGGTGGTGGACAGGCGCAGTTCGCCACCGGCCTGGCGGATCACCTTGGCCATGGCGTCGCACACCTGCTGGTAGTCGACGATGCCGGTGGCATCGAGGAACAGCGCGCCCTTGCCGACGATGTTCGGCTCCCGCTCGCGCAGGGCGCCGGCATCCAGGCGCTCGACCTTCAGGCCGTTCTGCTGGGAGCGTTCGTACAGCGCCTGCATGCGCTGCACCTCCAGGTCGTTGGAGGCCACCAGCAGCTTGCCGCAGACCTCGAAGGCAATGCCGTGCGCGCTGCAGAAATCCTTGGTGGCCTGGGCGCCGCGCTTGCACAGGTCGGCCTTGAGGCTGCCGGGCGCGTAGTAGATGCCGGCATGGATCACGCCGCTGTTGTGGCCGGTCTGGTGGCGGCCGAGGCTGGCCTCCTTTTCCAGAATCAGCAGCGAAGCGCCGGGGCGTCGTTCAAGCAGGGCCATCGCGGTGGCGAGGCCGACGATGCCGCCGCCGATGATGCAGTAGTCGTAGGTCATGCAGGGTACCTTGGTATTCTTGTCGGTGAATCTGCTTATCAGGTTGTCAGACTAAGTAGTGCGTGTGAAAGCCTCGCCAGGCCGCGATGGGGTTCTCCGGGGTCAGTCGAGGTCGGGAAGGTCGAGTTTCAGGCGCTTGGCCGAGGCGCGCAGGTGGGCTTCGGCGCAGCCGGCCGCCGCCTGGCGGTCGCCGTCGGCGATGGCCTGGTACAGCGCCCGGTGCTCGCGCAGGGCATCGGCCGAACCGCCCACTGCCGGGGTGGCGGAGTTTTCCCAGGCGGTGCGGCGGGCGGCGGCCAACTGGCCGCCGAGGAAATCGTGGAAAGCGACGAAGTAGTCGTTCTTGCTGGCTTCGGCGATGGCGCGGTGAAAGGCCACATCGGCGGCCGAGGCCGTGGCGAAGTCGCTGCGCGGGTCTTCCATGGTGCCCAGGGCGGCGGCCATGCGCGCGAGGTCGTCGGCGTCGCGGCGGCGGGCGGCGATGGCGGCGGCCTGGGTCTCGATCCACAGGCGCATCTCGAACATCTGCACCAGGTCCGGCTTGCGCCCCTGGCTGCCGGGGAAACGGAACACCGTGCCGCTGGGCGTCTGCGAGATGTACGAGCCGAGCCCGCGGCGGGCGATCAGCACCCCGTCGGCCTTGAGCTGCGCCACGGCCTCGCGCACCACCGAGCGGCTGACATTGAGCTGTTCAGCCAGTTGCTGTTCGGTGGGCAGGCGCGATTCAGCGGCCAGGCGGCCGGAATCGATCTCGGCGCGGATGGCGTTGACGACCCGTTCGACGAGGGTGTCGGGGCGCTGGAGCTCTAGCATGGACATGGAAGTTCTTATTGGTCAGGTTGTCAGACAATGCCTGTGTCGATAGTGGCCTGTCAATGTCCTGGAAGCTTGCGCGCTACCTGTAGGAGCGGCCTTGTGCCGCGAAAGGGCCGCATAGCGGCCCCGGCTATATCAGCGTGATGCACCAATAAGGGGGCGCTTCGCACCCCTTTCGCGGCACAAGGCCGCTCCTACACGGGCGATGTAACTGCTTAGATTTCGGACACGAACGTTCCGGTCCCGTCGAGGATATTGCGCAAGGTCAGCGCTACTTCCTCCAGGTCGGTCCCGGCGCTGCTCAGGATGATCTCCAGCGTTTCATCCCCCTTCAACGCATCACGATCCCCAGCCGCCACCTCGATCAACAGCCGCTGCGCGCTCAGGGTCACCTTCAGCCCGTCCAGGGTCGACGGCTCGTCATCCAGGGTCAGGTCGACGGTGTCCTCGTCCGGATAACGGGTCAGCAGGAACATCTGGCCCTTGTCGCTGTGGCAGCACAGGGTCGCCATGTTGTCTTCCTCGTCGTCGCAGGGAGTGGCGAAGAGCAGGGCGGTTTTCAGTTGCATGGGCGGCTCGGGTCAATGGCAAGGGAAAGGAATTCTGACAGCCTTGGCGGCCGTGATAAACGTAAAGTTACCGCGCATTGACCGAAATTGTCGCAGCGCTGCAAGCCGCAGTGACCGTTCAGTCGTTAAGCTCCCCAGTCGGTGGACATGACGCTCGTGTCCAACGCCTGGTTTTACCGTCCGGCTTGCCGCGGGTTGGCTATCGTTGATCCGTACCCGGCGGACGTACGCGACGCTTCACCTATAACAAAGCCCAAGCGGAGTACCACAGATGGCGTTTTTCACCGCAGCCAGCAAAGCCGACTTCCAGCATCAACTGCAGGTGGCCCTGGCGCAGCACATCAGCGAACAGTCCCTGCCACAAGTGGCGCTGTTCGCCGAGCAGTTCTTCGGCATCATCTCTCTGGACGAACTCACACAGCGCAGGCTGTCGGACCTGGCCGGCTGCACGCTGTCCGCCTGGCGCATCATCGAGCGCTTCGACCCCGAACACCCGCAGGTGCGGGTCTACAACCCCGATTACGAACGCCACGGCTGGCAATCGACCCACACCGTGGTCGAGGTGCTGCACCACGACCTGCCGTTCCTGGTCGACTCGGTACGCACCGAGCTCAACCGCCGCGGCTACAGCATCCACACCCTGCAGACCACCGTGCTCAGCGTGCGCCGCGGCGCCAAGGGCGAGCTGGTCGAACTGCTGCCCAAGGGCACCCAGGGCGAGGGCGTCAGCCATGAGTCGCTGATGTACCTGGAGATCGACCGCTGCGCCAATGCCGCCGAGCTCAACACCCTGAGCATGGAGCTGGAGCAGGTACTGGCCGAAGTGCGCGGCGTGGTCGCCGACTTCGAGCCGATGAAAGCCAAGATCCGCGAGCTGCTGGAACTGGTGGAGCAGAACGCCTTCGGCCCGGCGCAGAACGACAAGGCCGAGGTGAAGAGCTTCCTGTCGTGGCTGCTGGACAACCATTTCACCTTCCTCGGCTATGAGGAATTCACTGTCGAGTCCGATGCCGACGGCGGCCATCTGGTCTACGACGAGGCCTCGTTCCTGGGCCTGGCCCGCCTGCTGCGCGCAGGCCTGGGCGCCGACGACCTGCGCATCGAGGACTACGCCGTCGCCTACCTGCGCGAGCCGCGCCTGCTGTCGTTCGCCAAGGCCTCGCAGCCGAGCCGCGTGCACCGCCCGGCGTACCCGGACTACGTGTCGATCCGCCAGATCGACCAGGATGGCAAGGTCATCAAGGAATGCCGCTTCATGGGCCTGTACACCTCGTCGGTGTACGGCGAGAGCGTGCATACCATCCCGTACATCCGTGGCAAGGTCGCCGAAGTCGAACGCCGTTCCAACTTCGACCCCAAAGCCCACCTGGGCAAGGAGCTGGCCCAGGTCCTCGAGGTACTGCCGCGCGACGACCTGTTCCAGACCCCGGTCGACGAACTGCTCAGTACCGTCATGTCGATCGTGCAGATCCAGGAGCGCAACAAGATCCGCGTGTTCCTGCGCAAGGACCCGTACGGCCGCTTCTGCTACTGCCTGGCCTATGTGCCACGCGAGATCTACTCCACCGAGGTGCGACAGAAGATCCAGCAGGTGCTGATGGAGCGTCTGAAGGCCACCGACTGCGAGTTCTGGACCTTCTTCTCCGAATCGGTGTTGGCCCGCGTGCAGCTGATCCTGCGGGTGGACCCGAAGAACCGCATCGACATCGACCCGCAGCAGCTGGAAAACGAAGTGATCCAGGCTTGCCGTTCGTGGCAGGACGACTTCTCGGCGCTGGTGGTGGAGAACTTCGGCGAGGCCCATGGCACCAACATCCTGGCCGACTTCCCGAAAGGCTTCCCGGCCGGTTACCGCGAGCGCTTCGCCGCGCACTCGGCGGTGGTCGACATGCAGCATGTGCTGAACCTGTCGGAAGCCAAGCCGCTGGCCATGAGCTTCTACCAGCCGCTGACCCAGTTGGGCGAGCGCCAGCTGCACTGCAAGCTGTACCACGCCGATACGCCGCTGGCGCTGTCGGACGTGCTGCCGATCCTGGAAAACCTCGGCCTGCGCGTGCTCGGCGAGTTCCCGTACCGCCTGCGCCACGCCAGCGGTCGCGAGTTCTGGATCCACGACTTCGCCTTCACCTACAGCGAAGGCCTCAACCTTGATATCCAGCAGCTCAACGACACCTTCCAGGACGCCTTCGTCCATATCGTCAAGGGCGACGCCGAGAACGACGCTTTCAACCGCCTGGTGCTGACCGCCGGCCTGCCGTGGCGCGACGTGGCGCTGCTGCGCGCCTACGCCCGCTACCTCAAGCAGATCCGCCTGGGCTTCGACCTGGGCTACATCGCCAGTACCCTGAACAACCACACCGACATCGCCCGCGAGCTGACCCGGTTGTTCAAGACCCGCTTCTACCTGGCGCGCAAGCTGACCCAGGAGGATCTGGACGACAAGCAGCAGCGTCTGGAGCAGGCGATCCTCAGCGCCCTGGACGAGGTCCAGGTGCTCAACGAGGACCGCATCCTGCGCCGCTACCTGGACCTGATCAAGGCCACCCTGCGCACCAACTTCTACCAGCCCGACGCCAACGGCCAGAACAAGTCGTACTTCAGCTTCAAGTTCAATCCCAAGCTGATCCCCGAACTGCCGAAACCGGTGCCGAAGTTCGAGATCTTCGTCTATTCGCCACGGGTCGAGGGCGTGCACCTGCGCTTCGGCAACGTCGCCCGCGGCGGCCTGCGCTGGTCGGACCGCGAAGAGGACTTCCGCACCGAAGTGCTCGGCCTGGTCAAGGCCCAGCAGGTGAAGAACTCGGTGATCGTGCCGGTGGGCGCCAAGGGCGGCTTCCTGCCGCGCCGCCTGCCGCTGGGCGGCAGCCGTGACGAGATCGCCGCCGAAGGCGTGGCGTGCTACCGCATCTTCATTTCCGGCCTGCTCGACATCACCGACAACCTCAAGGACGGAGGCGTGGTGCCGCCGGCCAACGTGGTGCGTCACGATGACGACGACCCGTACCTGGTGGTGGCGGCCGACAAGGGCACCGCGACCTTCTCCGACATCGCCAACGGCATCGCCATCGACTACGGCTTCTGGCTGGGCGACGCTTTCGCCTCCGGTGGCTCGGCCGGCTACGACCACAAGAAGATGGGCATCACCGCCCGTGGCGCCTGGGTCGGCGTGCAGCGTCACTTCCGCGAACGCGGCATCAACGTGCAGGAAGACCCGATCACTGTGGTCGGGGTCGGCGACATGGCCGGCGACGTGTTCGGCAACGGCCTGCTGATGTCCGACAAGCTGCAGCTGGTGGCCGCGTTCAACCACCTGCACATCTTCATCGACCCGAATCCGGATCCGGCCACCAGCTTCGTCGAGCGCAAGCGCCTGTTCGACCTGCCGCGCTCGGCCTGGAGTGACTACGACACCGGCATCATGTCCGAAGGCGGCGGGATCTTCCCGCGCAGCGCCAAGAGCATCGCCATCAGCCCGCAGATGAAGGAACGCTTCGCCATCGAAGCGGATCGCCTGACCCCGACCGAACTGCTGCACGCGTTGCTGCAGGCGCCGGTGGACCTGTTGTGGAACGGTGGTATCGGCACCTACGTCAAGGCCAGCAGCGAAAGCCACGCCGATGTCGGCGACAAGGCCAACGACGCCCTGCGCGTCAACGGCAACGAGCTGCGCTGCAAGGTGGTGGGCGAGGGCGGCAACCTGGGCATGACCCAGCTCGGCCGGGTCGAGTTCGGCCTCAACGGCGGCGCCACCAACACCGACTTCATCGACAACGCCGGCGGCGTGGACTGCTCCGACCACGAGGTCAACATCAAGATCCTGCTCAACGAAGTGGTGCAGGGTGGCGACATGACCGAGAAGCAGCGCAACCAGCTGCTGGGCAGCATGACCGACGAAGTCGCGGGGCTGGTGCTGGGCAACAACTACAAGCAGACCCAGGCGCTGTCGCTGGCCGCCCGCCGCGCCCGCGAGCGGATTGCCGAGTACAAGCGCCTGATGGCCGACCTCGAGGCTCGCGGCAAGCTGGACCGCGCCATCGAGTTCCTGCCCACCGAGGAGCAGCTGGCCGAGCGCCTGGCGGCAGGGCAGGGCCTGACCCGCGCCGAGCTGTCGGTGCTGATCTCGTACAGCAAGATCGACCTCAAGGAGCAGCTGCTCAAGTCGCTGGTGCCGGACGACGACTACCTGACCCGCGACATGGAAACCGCGTTCCCGCCGTCGCTGGTGAGCAAGTTCGCCGACTCGATGCGCCGTCACCGCCTGAAACGCGAGATCGTCAGCACCCAGATCGCCAACGACCTGGTCAACAACATGGGCATCACCTTCGTCCAGCGCCTGAAGGAGTCCACCGGCATGAGCCCGGCCAACGTCGCCGGCGCCTACGTGATCGTGCGTGACATCTTCCACCTGCCGCACTGGTTCCGCCAGATCGAGGCCCTGGACTACCAGGTCCCGGCCGAGATCCAGCTGACCCTTATGGACGAGCTGATGCGCCTGGGCCGTCGTGCCACCCGCTGGTTCCTGCGCAGCCGCCGTAACGAGCAGGATGCGGGCCGCGACGTCGCCCACTTCGGGCCGGTGCTCGCGCAATTGGGGCTCAAGCTCGACGAACTGCTGGAAGGCCCGACCCGCGAGCGCTGGATGGTCCGCTACCAGGGCTTCGTCGAGGCCGGTGTACCGGAGCTGCTGGCGCGCATGGTCGCCGGCACCACCCACCTGTATACCCTGTTGCCGATCATCGAAGCGTCCGACGTGACCGGGCATGATCCTGCGCAGGTGGCCAAGGCGTTCTTCGCCGTGGGCAGCTCGCTGGACCTGACCTGGTACCTGCAGGAGATCAGCAACCTGCCGGTGGAGAACAACTGGCAGGCCCTGGCCCGCGAGGCGTTCCGCGACGACATCGACCTGCAGCAGCGGGCGATCACCATCTCCGTGCTGCAGATGGCCGACGCGCCGCAGGACATGGATGCCCGGGTGGCGCTGTGGTGCGAACAGCACCGGGTGATGGTCGAGCGCTGGCGCGCCATGCTCGACGACCTGCGCAACGCCACCGGCACCGACTATGCGATGTACGCGGTGGCCAACCGCGAGCTGGTCGACCTGGCGATGAGCGGGCAGGCGGCGGTGATTCCGTCCTGAGCCTGGCGTTGAGGTAAAAGAAAGCCCCGGCAGTGATGCCGGGGCTTTTCTTTGGGCCTTCTGTCAGCAGGTCTGGCCCTTTCGCGGGTAAACCCGCTCCCACAGGGACCTCACTGCCTCAAGCCCTGTGATATCCCTGTGGGAGCGGGTTTACCCGCGAAGAGGCCGGTTCAGGCTTACTTGAACCGCCGCTCCACGCCTTTTTCCACCAGGATCTTCGCCGAGATCTCCTCCACCGAGAAATGCGTGGAATTGATGTTGGGAATGTTCTCCCGACGGAACAGGTTCTCCACTTCGCGCACCTCGAACTCGCACTGGGCAAAGCTCGAGTAGCGGCTGTTGGGCTTGCGCTCGTGGCGGATGGCGGTCAGGCGGTCGGGGTCGATGGTCAGGCCGAACAGCTTGCTGTGGTGCTTCTTCAGCACCGCCGGCAGTTGCAGGCGCTCCATGTCGTCCTCGGTCAGCGGGTAGTTGGCGGCGCGGATGCCGAACTGCATGGCCATGTACAGGCAGGTCGGGGTCTTGCCGCAGCGCGACACGCCGACCAGGATCAGGTCGGCCTTGTCGTAGTAGTGGGTGCGCGCGCCGTCATCGTTGTCCAGGGCGAAGTTGACCGCCTCGATGCGCTCCATGTAGTTGGAATTGCCGCCGATCGAGTGGGATTTGCCCACGGAATACGACGAATGGGCGGTCAATTCCTGCTCGAGCGGGGATAAAAACGTCGAGAAAATGTCGATCATGAAGCCATTGGACGTGGCCATGACCTCACGGATGTCCTGGTTGACGATGGTGTCGAAAATGATCGGACGCACTCCGTCGCGCTCGGCCGCGGCGTTGATCTGCTGGACCATGGCCCGGGCCTTGTCCAGCGTATCGATGTAGGGGCGCGTGAATTTATTGAACGGAATGCTCTCGAATTGTGCGAGCAGGCTCTGGCCCAGCGTTTCTGCAGTGATGCCGGTACCGTCGGAGATGAAGAACGCGGTTCGTTTCATTTGCACCTGGGGGCCTTAAGCTGCCGAAGATTTCTGGATATGATAGGTTCGGTTTGCCGAACGCGGTTGCTCGGCATTCTCACTTATTTTCCAGGTCCAGGCCACAAGCGTCCGGCCCAGTCAGTCAGGCAGGCGGGCGCCCTTGAGCTTTTCCAATACAGTTAGTGGAGAGATCACCTTGGTAGAGTACGTAGTTTCCCTCGATAAGCTCGGCGTCCATGATGTGGAGCATGTGGGGGGCAAGAACGCATCCCTGGGCGAGATGATCAGTAACCTCGCAGGTGCCGGTGTCTCGGTGCCGGGCGGCTTTGCCACTACGGCTCAGGCGTACCGCGATTTTCTCGAGCAAAGTGGCCTGAACGAGCGCATCCACGCGGCGCTCGATGCGCTGGACGTCGATGACGTCAACGCCCTGGCCAAGACCGGCGCGCAGATCCGCCAGTGGGTGATGGAAGCCGATTTCCCGGCGCGTCTGGACGCAGAAATCCGTACGGCCTTCGCCGAGATGGCCGGCGGCAACGACAACATGGCCGTGGCCGTGCGTTCCTCGGCCACCGCCGAGGACCTGCCGGATGCCTCCTTCGCCGGCCAGCAGGAGACCTTCCTCAACATCCGCGGCGTCGACAACGTGATCCGCGCGGCCAAGGAAGTGTTCGCCTCGCTGTTCAACGACCGCGCCATTTCCTACCGCGTGCACCAGGGCTTCGACCACAAGCTGGTGGCCCTGTCCGCGGGCGTGCAGCGCATGGTCCGCTCCGAGACCGGCACCGCCGGCGTGATGTTCACCCTCGACACCGAGTCGGGCTTCCGCGACGTGGTGTTCATCACCGGCGCCTACGGCCTGGGCGAAACCGTGGTACAGGGTGCGGTCAACCCGGACGAATTCTACGTGCACAAGCAGACCCTGCAGGCCGGCCGTCCGGCGATCCTGCGCCGCAACCTGGGCAGCAAGGCAATCAAGATGGTCTATGGCGACGAAGCCAAGGCCGGGCGCTCGGTCAAGACCGTCGAGGTCGAGCGTGCCGAGCGCGCGCGCTTCTGCCTGAGCGACGCCGAGGTCAACGAGCTGGCCAAGCAGGCGATGATCATCGAGCAGCATTACCAGCGCCCGATGGACATCGAATGGGCCAAGGACGGTGACGACGGCAAGCTGTACATCGTCCAGGCCCGTCCCGAGACCGTGAAGAGCCGTTCCAGCGCCAATGTCATGGAGCGCTACCTGCTGAAAGAGAAGGGCACCGTGCTGGTCGAGGGCCGCGCCATCGGCCAGCGCATCGGCGCCGGCAAGGTCCGCGTGATCAACGATGTCTCGGAAATGGACAAGGTCCAGCCGGGCGACGTGCTGGTTTCGGACATGACCGACCCGGACTGGGAACCGGTGATGAAGCGCGCCAGCGCCATCGTCACCAACCGCGGCGGGCGTACCTGCCACGCGGCGATCATCGCCCGTGAACTGGGCATTCCGGCCGTTGTCGGCTGCGGCAACGCCACCCAGGTCCTGAAAGACGGCCAGGGCGTCACCGTGTCCTGCGCCGAAGGCGACACCGGCTTCATCTTCGAAGGCGAGCTGGGCTTCGACGTCAAGCAGAACTCGGTCGATGCCATGCCGGAACTGCCGTTCAAGATCATGATGAACGTCGGCAACCCGGACCGCGCCTTCGACTTCGCCCAGCTGCCCAACGCCGGTGTCGGCCTTGCGCGCCTGGAGTTCATCATCAACCGCATGATCGGCGTGCACCCCAAGGCGCTGCTCAACTACGCCGGCCTGCCGCCGGAGCTGAAGGAAAGCGTCGACAAGCGCATCGCCGGCTACGACGACCCGGTTGGCTTCTATGTCGAGAAGCTGGTCGAGGGCATCAGCACCCTGGCCGCGGCCTTCTACCCGAAAAAGGTCATCGTGCGCCTGTCGGACTTCAAGTCCAACGAGTACGCCAACCTGATCGGCGGCAAGCTCTACGAGCCGGAAGAAGAGAACCCGATGCTGGGCTTCCGCGGCGCCTCGCGCTACATCAGCGAGTCGTTCCGTGACTGCTTCGAGCTCGAGTGCCGTGCGTTGAAGCGCGTGCGCAACGAGATGGGCCTGACCAACGTCGAGATCATGGTGCCGTTCGTGCGCACCCTGGGCGAAGCCAGCCAGGTCGTCGACCTGCTCGCCGAGAACGGCCTGGCCCGCGGTGACAACGGCCTGCGCGTGATCATGATGTGCGAGCTGCCGTCCAACGCCATCCTCGCCGAAGAGTTCCTCGAGTACTTCGACGGCTTCTCCATCGGCTCCAACGACCTGACCCAGTTGACCCTGGGCCTGGACCGCGACTCGGGCATCATCGCGCACCTGTTCGATGAACGTAACCCGGCCGTGAAGAAGCTGCTGGCCAACGCCATCGCCGCGTGCAACAAGGCCGGCAAGTACATCGGCATCTGCGGTCAAGGCCCGTCGGACCACCCGGACCTGGCCAAGTGGCTGATGGAGCAGGGCATCGAGAGCGTGTCGCTGAACCCGGACTCGGTGCTCGAGACCTGGTTCTTCCTGGCCGAGGGCCAGGGCGCGGCGTGATGCGCTGAAGGCAACACACTGTGGGAGCGGGCTTGGCCCGCGATAGCGCCAGATGGGACAGCAGTGTCTGCAGGTCTGGTTCAATCGCGGGGCAAGCCCGCTCCCACGTTCATATCCTCAGTTTGTTCGTGAACCCATGCAAAGCAGCTCCACCCAATTTCCCGTCGCGTTGCTCAGTGCCGAGCGCCGCGGCGACCTCAGCGAAGACGTCTACCGGATCAAGGCCGGCAACAGCCCCGATCCGAGCGTCGAGCTGGCCGTCACCCGCCTGGGCCTGGCCGATCAGGACCACGCCCAGGGCGTGCCGGTCATTCTCCTGCACGGCAGTTTCTCCAACCGGCGCTTCTGGTATTCGCCCAAGGGCATCGGCCTGGGCGCCTACCTGGCCCGCGCCGGGTTCGATGTGTGGATCCCGGAGATGCGCGGCCACGGCCTGTCGCCGCGCAACCGCGATTGGCGACAGAACCGTGTGGCCGACTATGCGCGCTACGACCTGCCGGTGATCGGCGCTTTCGTTCGCGAGCAGGCCGGGCAGGCGCCGCACTGGGTCGGCCACTCGCTGGGCGGCACCACCCTGGCGGCGGCGCTGGGCAGCGGTTACCTGGACACCGCGCTGGTGGCCAGCGCGGCACTGTTCGGCACCCAGGTCAGCCGGGTCTACTGGCCGCTGAAAGTGCCTCCGGTGGAGTGGGGCGCGCGCGTGCTGCTCAAGCGCTTCGCGCAGATCTCGGGTTCGCGCCTCAAGCGTGGCCCGGAGGACGAACCCATCGGCCTGGCCCTGGAGAGCCTGCGCTGGAATGGCCTGTTCGGCCGCTTCGGCGACAAGGACAAGGACTGGTGGGCGGGGCTGGCCGAGATCGAGGTGCCGCTGCTGGCGGTGGCCGGGGCCGGTGACTTCCAGGACCCGGTGTGGGCCTGTCGCAAGCTGTTCGAGCAGTTCGGCGGTGACGCCAGGCAGTTCCTGCGGTTGGGGCGCGAGGAGGGCTTCGAGGCCTTCGGGCATGTCGACATGCTGGTCAGCAAGGCGGCGCAAACCCAGGTGTGGCCGCTGGTGGAGCGCTGGCTGAGGGATCCGCAGGTGCCGGTGCATGCCTCGACGGTGGTGATGGAGCCGGTGCCCGCCAGTTGATTCCGCGTGGGGTTCTTCGCGGGTAAACCCGCTCCCACAGGTGAGGTGCGAAACCCTGTGGGAGCGGGTTTACCCGCGAAGAGGCCGGAGCAGACAAAAGCAAACTGACTGCTCGGTCCCGGATGACTGCCGGCCTCCTGCGGTGTAGCCTTGCTCCACATCCGCTTTCGTTGTGACTGACAGGAGTTTCCCATGCAGCATTACGTAACGCCCGACCTGTGCGACGCCTACCCGGACCTGGTCCAGGTGCTCGAACCCATGTTCAGCAACTTCGGCGGCCACGACTCGTTCGGTGGCCAGATCGTCACCATCAAGTGCTTCGAGGACAATTCGCTGGTCAAGGAGCAGGTCGAGCTCGACGGCAAGGGCAAGGTTCTGGTGGTCGACGGCGGCGGCTCGCTGCGCCGCGCGCTGCTGGGCGACATGCTCGCCGAGAAAGCGGCGAAAAATGGCTGGGAAGGCCTGCTGATCTACGGCTGCGTGCGTGACGTGGACGTGCTGGCGCAGACCGATGTCGGCATCCAGGCCCTGGCCAGTCACCCGATGAAGACCGACAAGCGTGGCATCGGCGACCTCAATGTCGCGGTGACCTTCGCTGGCGTGACCTTCCGCCCGGGCGAGTATGTGTATGCCGACAACAACGGCGTGCTGGTCTCGCCGAGCCCGCTGAAGATGCCCGAGTGACGCGCCGTACACCGATGGAGCTTTGATGTTCGAGGAAGACAACGCGCAGTGGGGCCTGGTGCATGCCCTGGTGCTCGATGGCAAGGGTGGCGCGCGCTCGATCGCCCGCACCGAGCTGGACGACCTGCAGCTGCAGCCCCAGGAGAGCCTGTGGCTGCACTGGGACCGCAGTCACCCGCAGACCCGCACCTGGTTGCTCCACGACAGTGGCCTGAGCGAGTTCGCCTGCGAATTGCTGCTGGAGGAGAACACCCGCCCGCGCCTGCTGCCATTGGCCGACGAGCAGATGCTGCTGTTCCTGCGCGGGGTCAACCTCAACCCGGGCGCCGAGCCTGAGGACATGGTCTCGGTGCGTATCTTCGCCGAGGCGCGTCGGGTCATTTCCCTGCGTCTGCGGCCCCTTCGGGCGAGCGACGAGGTCCTGCAGAAACTGGACGAGGGCAGGGGGCCGAAGACCGCCTCCGAACTGCTGTTGCTGATGGGTGAACTGTTGACCGAAAAGGTCCAGGCGCTGGTCAGCGACCTGTCCGAAGCGGTCGATCTGGAAGAAGAAAAGGTAGAATCCGACGAACGGTATTCTCCGGCCCAGGGCAGCCTGCAGCAGATCCGGCGCCGCGCCGCCGGCCTGCGGCGTTTCCTCGCCCCCCAGCGCGACATCTATGCCCAGCTGTCGCGCAGCAAATACAGCTGGTTCGCCGATGCCGACGCCGACTACTGGAACGAGTTGAACAACAGCCTGATCCGCTACCTCGAAGAGCTCGAACTGGCCCGCGAGCGCGCCGCGCTGGTGCTGGAAAGCGAGGACCGGCGGCGCAGCGAGCGGATGAACCGGACCATGTACCGGTTCGGCATCATCACCTGCATTTTCCTGCCCATGAGCTTCATCACCGGGCTGCTGGGCATCAATGTCGGCGGTATTCCGGGCGCGGAAAACCCCTATGGCTTCCTGTTCGCCTGCATGGTCGTGCTGGGGCTGGCAGCAGGGCAGTGGTGGTTGTTCCGGCGGTTGCGGTGGGTGTGATGTATCTTGTCGCGGGGCAAGCCCGCTCCCACGCTCTCAGCGTGGTTCCGTGGGAGCGGGCTTGCCCCGCGATGGGCTCGCACACTCATTTTGAAACACTCGTCCCACATCCCTGTGTGACCCATTGCTCGGCGCCCTCGTCTTTGACTGACATTGCGCGAGGTGCCCATGCACGATCCGTTTGAAGAATCCCTGCGCGACCTGCTCAAGGCGTCGCCGTCCGGCCAGGACCGCGACGACGCCGCCTGCCTGGGTCGCGTGCTCAAGACCGCCAACCGCCAGGTCGGCGCGGGCGATCTGTTCAGCCTGCTTGGCCGCTGGAGCCAGGCGCTGCTGATCGCCGTGAACAATGGCTCGGCGCATGTCGCGCCGGTCCGTCGCAACTCTACCCGCAAACCTGCCGCCGGCAGCAACGCAGATAAGGCCGATTGAATATGGAACTCGATCTCTGGACCCAGAGCCTGGTCACCGCCATGACTGCCCTTTGGACCAAGGTGGCGAACTTCATCCCCAACCTGTTCGGCGCGCTGGTCGTGGTGCTGCTCGGTTTCGTCGTGGCCAAGCTGCTCGACACCCTGCTGTCCAAGGTGCTGGCCAAGTTCGGCCTGGATCGCCTGATGAGTGGCACCGGGCTGACCAAGATGCTCGCCCGGGTCGGCATCCAGGTGCCGATCTCGACCTTGATCGGCAAGATCGTCTACTGGTTCGTGCTGCTGATCTTCCTGGTCTCGGCCGCGGAATCCCTGGGGCTCGAGCGGGTCTCGGCGACCCTCGACATGCTCGCCCTGTACCTGCCCAAGGTGTTCGGCGCGGCCCTGGTGCTGCTGGCCGGCGTGCTCCTGGCGCAACTGGTCAACGGTCTGGTGCGCGGCGCCGCCGAGGGTATCGGCCTGGAGTACGCCGCCGGCGTCGGGCGCATCGCCCAGGGCCTGGTGATCATCATCAGCATCTCGGTGGCCATCAGCCAGCTCGAGGTCAAGACCGACCTGCTGAACCATGTGATCGTCATCGGGCTGATTACCGTTGGTCTGGCCGTTGCACTGGCGATGGGCCTGGGCAGCCGGGAAATCGCCGGGCAGATCCTGGCCGGCATCTATGTGCGCGAGTTGTATCAAGTCGGCCAGCAGGTGCGTATTGGCGAGGTCGAGGGGCACATCGAGGAAATCGGCACGGTCAAGACGACCCTGCTGACCGATGATGGCGAACTGGTGTCGTTGTCTAATCGCGAGCTGCTCGAGCAGCGCGTGAATAGCCGCTAACCGCACAAAAGCTGTTAATGTATGCCGCCGCAAAAATCGGCCCACGGGGCCGAGCGGCGACATTGACCTGACTGTCGGCCAGATCCGTTTTGAATAAAGTTCATTCGCCGCCCATGCGCTATGACCCCCGCGAGCTCACCGACGAGGAGTTGGTGGCGCGTTCGCATGAGGAGCTGTTTCACGTCACCCGCGCCTACGAGGAACTGATGCGCCGCTACCAGCGCACGCTGTTCAACGTCTGCGCGCGCTACCTGGGGAACGATCGGGATGCCGACGATGTCTGTCAGGAGGTGATGCTCAAGGTGCTGTACGGGTTGAAGAACTTCGAGGGCAAGTCCAAGTTCAAGACCTGGCTCTACAGCATCACCTACAACGAATGCATCACCCAGTACCGCAAGGAGCGTCGCAAGCGCCGGTTGATGGATGCCCTGAGCCTGGACCCTGTCGAAGAGGCGTCCGAGGACAAGGCACCGAAGCCGGAGGAGAAGGGCGGGCTGGACAAATGGCTGGTGCATGTGAACCCGATCGACCGGGAAATCCTGGTGCTGCGATTTGTCGCAGAGCTGGAATTCCAGGAGATCGCGGACATCATGCACATGGGCCTGAGCGCCACGAAAATGCGCTACAAGCGTGCGCTCGACAAGCTTAGAGAGAAATTTGCAGGCCTGGCTGAAACTTAGTGGCCAGCAAATACCTCTAACCAACCGGCAAGTTCTGCTAGACTTGCCGTCGAGTTGTCCCCCGGATGTTGGTGGGACTGCTTAACTATCACCAGATGGGGATTTAACGGATGAAATTGAAAAACACCTTGGGCTTGGCCATTGGCTCGCTCGTGGCCGCTACTTCGTTCGGCGTTCTGGCTCAAGGCCAAGGCGCTGTCGAAATCGAAGGCAACGTCACCAAGCAGTACTACGACAGCGAGCGTAACTTCAAGAACACCGGCACCAACCCTGGTGTCCGCCTCGGTTACTTCCTGACCGACGACGTGTCCCTGGACCTGGGCTACAACGAGACCCACAACGCTCGTGGTGAAGTCTTCAACAAAGACATCAAAGGCTCCAAGACCAAGCTGGACGCCACCTACCACTTCGGTACCGTCGGTGACGCCCTGCGTCCGTACGTTTCCGCTGGTTTCGCTCACGAAAGCCTGGGCCAGGCCACTCGTGGCGGCCGTGACCACTCCACCTTCGCCAACGTTGGCGCTGGCGCCAAGTGGTACATCACCGACATGTTCTTCGCCCGTGCCGGCGTCGAAGCCATGTACAACATCGACAACGGCAACACCGAGTGGGGTCCGACCGTTGGTCTGGGTCTGAACTTCGGTGGCAGCGGTGGCCAGAAAGCCGCTCCTGCGCCAGCTCCAGTTGCCGAAGTCTGCTCCGACAGCGACAACGATGGCGTCTGCGACAACGTCGACAAGTGCCCTGACACCCCAGCCAACGTTACCGTTGATGCTGATGGCTGCCCGGCTGTTGCCGAAGTCGTTCGCGTTGAGCTGGACGTCAAGTTCGACTTCGACAAGTCGGTCGTCAAGCCTAACAGCTACGGCGACATCAAGAACCTGGCTGACTTCATGAAGCAGTACCCACAGACCACCACCACCGTGGAAGGTCACACTGACTCCGTCGGTCCAGACGCTTACAACCAGAAGCTGTCCGAGCGTCGCGCCAGCGCTGTCAAGCAAGTCCTGACCCAGCAGTACGGCATCGAATCGAGCC
This sequence comes from Mitsuaria sp. RG, assembly GCF_028369275.1. Lineage (NCBI taxonomy): Bacteria > Pseudomonadati > Pseudomonadota > Betaproteobacteria > Burkholderiales > Sphaerotilaceae > Roseateles > Mitsuaria sp. RG. The sequence continues at coordinate 12,356 of NZ_JAQMYQ010000022.1, read as the reverse complement.
GTGTTGACTCGGTTGGCTACGGTGAGACCCGTCCGGTCGCCGACAACGCCACCGATGCTGGCCGCGCCGTCAACCGTCGCGTAGAAGCTCAGGTAGAAGCCCAGGCCAAGTAATTGGTTTGACGCTTCACGAAAAACCCGGCCTCGGCCGGGTTTTTCTTTGCCCGAGATTTTTCGAGATACACCTGGTCCCCCCCCCTTTGTAGGAGCGGCCTCGTGCCGCGAAAGGGGTGCGCAGCGCCCCCAGGATTTCAGCATCACGCGGATTGCCGGGGCTGCTACGCAGCCCTTTCGCGGCACAAGGCCGCTCCTACACGAACTGTGGTGCGCCTGCGCGCTTAGCGTTTGAGCAACACCAGCAACAACACCAGGTTCAACAGCAGCGACAGCAACCCAATCGTGCGCCACACCTTCAACGGCTCGCGCTCCAGCAGCGGCCGTGGCCGCTCGGCCAGCTCCTGGCGATCTCCCCGTTCCAGCAACAGCAACCACTGCTCGGCGGTCTCGAAGCGCTGCGCCGGGTCTGCCGCCACCGCCTGTAACAGGTTGCGCTGCAACCACTCCGGCAAATCCGGCCGATAACGCGCCGGGTTCACTGGCGTGCCGAAGCGTGGGCGCTGGAACGCTTCGACCTCGCCGTAGGGGTAGTGCCCGGTGAGCAGATGATAAAGCGTCACGCCCACGGCATAGAGGTCCTGGCGCGGTGCGGGGGGCAGGCCGTCGAAGGCTTCAGGGGCGAGGAACGAAGGCGTGCCCGGCAGGGCATGGGGCGGGTCCTCGGAAAGCCCCGGGCAGTACGCCAGCCCGAAGTCCAGCAGACGCAGCTGGCCATCGCTGCCATGGTGCAGGTTGTCCGGCTTGATGTCGCGGTGCAGCAGGTTGCGCCGATGCAGTACGCCCACCGCTTGCAACAGCTGGCGGGCGACCTCCAGCCATTGCGCCAGCGGTAGTGGGGGGTGTCCGGCCAGGGTCGTGCCCGGGTACTCGCGCATCAGGTAGTACAGGTGCTGGCGTTGGCTGGCCGGGTGCACTTCAGGGAAGTGGCGGCCGGCGACCCGGCGCAGGAACCACTCCTCCAGCAGCAGGGCCTGGGCGGCCCCGGGCTCCTGGTCGCGAGACTGCGGCAGGGTCTTTAGCAGCCAGGGCTGGCCGTGCGGGTCGCGGACCCGGTACAGCAGCGATTGCCGGCTCTGGGTCAGCAAGCCGTCGACCTGCCAGCCATCGATCGACTGACCGTCACGCAGCGCGCCTGGCAGCGGCCACTGCTGGAGTTGCGCCAGGGTGTCGCCCAGGTTGCTGGCGCCCAGTTGATCCACTCGCACCAGCAAGGCGCTGGCGTTGTCCTGGCTGCCGCGATGGTGGGCGCTGGCCACCAGGGTGTCGGCGGCCACCTGCAGGTCGGGTTGTTCGCGCAGGATCGACTGGATATGCGCATCGCTCAGGCTGGCCCATATGCCGTCGCTGAGCAGCACGAAGCACTCGCCCTCGCGCAGGTCGCCCTCCAGGTAGTCCACCAGCAGTTGCTGGTCCAGCCCCAGCGCGCGCTTGAGCACATGCTGCATGCCGGGCTGGTCCCAGACATGGTCTTCGCTCAGGCAGTGCAGCTGGTCGGCCTGCCAGCGGTACACCCGACAATCGCCGACATGGGCCAGGGTGAAACGTCGCCCGCGCAGCACCAGGGCGCTGAGGGTGGTCAGCAGCGGCTGGCCATTGCCTTGGGCGCGCAACCAGCGATTCTGTGCCGTGAGCAGGCGGTCCAGGGCCTGGGCAGCGCTCCAGGTGGCGGGCGTGGCGTAATAGTCCAGGGCCAGGGCCTGCAGGCTGGCGCGCGCCGCCAGGCCGCCATCGGCGCACTGGCTGACGCCGTCTGCCAGCGCGCACAGGTAACCCTTGCTGGCGGCCAGCTCCGGTACGGGTGTTACCAGGCGCAGGGCGTCCTGGTTTTCCGGACGCGGCCCGGTGGCGCTGGCCTGGGCAAAGCTCAGTTGCAGGCTCATGGCGCGGCCTCAGACCCGCGCCGCCGTCACTGCCGCCGAGCCCCAGGTGGTGCGCCAGCGTTGCTTGACCCCGAGCAGACCGAACCAGGCCAGCAGGCCGAGGCTGGCGAACAGCCACAGGCCGAGCTGGTAGTCGCCGGTATGCTGCTTGATGGTGCCCAGGCCTGCGGCAAGCAGGAAGCCGCCGATGCCACCGGCCATGCCGATCAGCCCGGTCATCACACCGATCTCCTGGCGAAAACGCTGTGGCACCAGCTGGAACACTGCGCCATTGCCGGCGCCCAATCCGAGCATGGCGCTGACGAACAGCGCCAGGGCCGCCGCCGCGCTGGGCAGGTTGAAGCCCACTGCGGCGATGCATACGGCGGCCACGCCGTACATCGCCAGCAGGGCGCGGATCCCGCCGAAGCGATCGGCCAGAGCACCGCCGAGTGGGCGCATCAGGCTGCCAGCGAACACGCAGGCGGCGGTGTAGTAGCCGGCGGTCACCGGGCTCAGCCCGTACTGGTCGCTGAAGTAGCCGGGCAGGGCACTGGCCAGGCCGATGAAGCCGCCGAAGGTCACGCTGTAGAAGAACATGAACCACCAGCTGTCGCGATCTCCCAGGGCCTTCAGGTAGTCGGCCATGGCCTTGGGCTTAGGCCGTTGCGGGGCATTGCGCGCCAGCAGGGCGAACAGCACAAGGGTCAGCAGCAAGGGCAGCACGGCGAAGCCGAACACATTGTTCCAGCCGAAGCCCGCGGCCAGCGCCGGGGCCAGCAGCGCGGCGAACACCGTGCCGGAGTTGCCGGCGCCGGCGATGCCCATGGCCTTGCCCTGGTGCTGGGGTGGATACCACTGCGAGGCCAGGGGCAGGGACACGGCGAACGAGGCCCCAGCGAAGCCGAGGAACACACCCAGCAGCAACGCCTGCTCATAGCTGCGCACCCCCAGGTGCCAGGCGCAGGCCAGGGCGACGATCACGATGACCTGGCCGATCAGCCCGGCGGTCTTGGGTGACAGGCGATCGACCAGCAGGCCCATGGCGAAGCGCAGTACCGCGCCGGCCAGGATCGGCGTGGCCACCATCAGGCCCCGTTGTTGTGCGCTCAGTTGCAGGTCGGCGGCGATCTGCACCGCCAGGGGGCCGAGCAGGTACCAGACCATGAAGCTCAGGTCGAAATACAGGAAGGCGGCGAACAGCGTGGGCACATGCCCGGATTTCCAGAAGCTCGTATTCATCGAACACCTCGTTGGGCGCGGAAACGAAAAGACGCCGCTGCCCGGTCCATGGCTGTGGAGGGGCGAGCGACGTCTTTGTCAGGGTATGGGGGCAACCGCCGTTGGCTACCGGGGTTTTCAGAGCAAGAGGCGGGCCAATATCCAGTCTCGCGCGAACCCTGTAGGAGCGGCCTTGTGTCGCGAAAGGGCCGCAAAGCGGCCCCAGCGATCTTTATGTAAACCCTGAAATCTTGGGGCCGCTGCGCGCCCCTTTCGCGGCACAAGGCCGCTCCTACAGAGGGGCGTAACGTCGGTACGGATGGCGCTACCCCAGCATCTGCGACATGGCAATGATCTGTTCCGCCACCTGGATCAGCTTCTGCTGGCGGCTCATGGCCTGGCGGCGCATCAGGGTGTAGGCCTGTTCCTCGTTGCAGTCCTTCATCTTCATCAGCAGGCCCTTGGCCTGCTCGATGAGCTTGCGCTCGGCCAACTGCTGGTCGCGGGCCAGCAGTTGAGCCTTGAGCGCCTGGTCGCTTTCGAAGCGGGCCATGGCCACATCAAGGATCGGTTGCAGCCGCGTGGTCTGGATACCCTCGACGATGTAGGCGCTGACCCCGGCCTGGATCGCCTGGCGCATCACACCGGGGTCATGCTCGTCGGTGAACAGCACGATGGGACGCGGGCGGTCGCGGCTGACCAGCACCACCTGTTCCATCACGTCCCGGCCTGGTGACTCGGTATCGATCAGCACCACGTCCGGGTGCACCGTTTCGACACACGCGGGCAGGTCGATGCTCAGGCTGCTGGCCTCGATCACCTCGAAGCCGGCCTCGATCAGGGCGGCCTTGAGGCGGCCGACTTTTTTTTCCGTGTCGTCGATCAGCAGGATACGCAACATGGCTGGACCCTCAGCGATGGGCGCGGGCGTCAGGCGCCGCGTCCAGGGCGTGCAGTGCGAAGCTGCGCGCATAGCCATGGGGGTCGCTGCCGTCCCAGCGGCTGCCGTCGATCAGCAGGCTGCTGCGCATGGGCGGGTCGGCACAAGGTACGCCCAACGCCGTGGCGGCCTCGCGGTACAGCGTCAGCTGCTGCACCTGGCTGGCGACCGCCAGGTAGTCCGGGTCGTCACGCAGCAGGCCCCAGCGGCGGAACTGGGTCATGAACCACATGCCATCGGACAGGTACGGCAGGTTGGCCCGACCCTGGTCGAACAGGCGCAGGCCGTGGGGATCGTGCCAGCGATGGCCCAGGCCATCCTGGTAGTCGCCGATCAGGCGCGGCTCGATGCTGCCGACCGGGGAGCCCAGGTAGGCGCTGCCGCTGAGCAGTTGCGCCGTGCCACGGCGATTCTCCTGGCTCTGCTCGATGAAGCGTGCGGCGGCGAGTACCGACTTGATTAGCGCCCGGGTGCTGTTGGGGTACTGTTCGACGAAGCCGCGGGCACTGGCCAGGACCTTTTCCGGATGGTCGGGCCAGATCGACTGGCTGGTGGCCAGGGTGAAGCCCTGCCCCTTGGCGACGGCGTCCGCCGACCAGGGTTCGCCGACACAGAAGCCGTCGATGCGCCCGGCCTGCAGGTGGGCGGCCATCTGCGCAGGGGGCACCACCACGCTGGTCACATCGCGCAGCGGGTGGATACCCTGGCTGGCCAGCCAGTAGTAAAGCCAGAGGGCATGGGTACCGGTCGGAAAGGTCTGGGCGAACGTCAGTTGTGCGCCCTGTTGGTGCACCAGCCGCGCCAGTGCCTCGGGGCTGGTCACGCCCTTGCGCTGCAGCGCGGGGGAGAGATTGATGGCCTGGGCGTTCTGGTTAAGGCCCATGAGCACGGCCAAGGGGCTGGCGGGCACGCCGCCGATGCCCAGGTGCACCGCGTACACCAGGCCATAGAGGCAGTGGGCGGCGTCCAGCTCGCCGCTGACCAGCTTGTCGCGCAGCCCGGCCCAGGACGCCTGGCGGCGCAGGTTGAGGGTCAGGCCGAACTGCTGGGCGAAGCCCTGGGTGGCGGCGACCACCACCGAGGCGCAGTCGGTCAGGGCCATGAAACCGATGTCCAGGCTGGGCTTTTCCGGCGCGTCGCTGCCGTTGACCCAGGCCAGGGGCGTTGTCGGGAGGGCTGTGTTCACGAGAATCCTCAGGCGTTCGCGATTGACTGCATGCAACGGACTTAGCAACCCATGTGCCATTGCCCTGTCGCCCCGGCGGCTCGCTGGCTATAATCGCCCCCTCACACACCGCGAGTCCGCCCACCCATGTATACCCTGGCCCGCCAGTTGCTGTTCAAGCTCTCCCCGGAAACCTCCCACGACCTCTCGCTGGACCTGATCGGCGCCGGTGGCCGTCTCGGGCTCAACGGCCTGCTGTGCAAGCAGCCGGCGGCGTTGCCAGTGACAGTGATGGGCTTGAACTTCGCCAACCCGGTCGGCCTGGCCGCCGGCCTGGACAAGAACGGCGCGGCCATCGATGGCTTTGCCCAACTGGGCTTCGGCTTTGTCGAGATCGGCACCGTGACGCCGCGCCCGCAGCCGGGCAACCCCAAGCCGCGGCTGTTTCGCTTGCCGGAGGCCACGGCCATCATCAACCGCATGGGCTTCAACAACCTGGGCGTCGACCACCTGCTGGCGCGGGTGCGTGCCGCGAAGTACACCGGCGTGTTGGGTATCAACATCGGCAAAAACTTCGACACCCCGGTCGAGCGGGCCCAGGACGACTACCTGATCTGCCTGGAGAAGGTCTACAACGACGCCAGCTACATCACCGTCAACGTCAGCTCGCCGAATACCCCCGGCCTGCGTTCGCTGCAGTTCGGCGATTCGCTCAAGCAACTGCTCGATGCCCTGGCCGAGCGCCGTGAGCAATTGGCGCAGGCAAACGGCAAGCGCGTACCGCTGGCGATCAAGATCGCGCCGGACATGAGTGACGAGGAGACCGCCCTGGTGGCGGCGGCGTTGGTCGAATCGGGGATGGATGCGGTGATCGCCACCAACACCACCCTGGGGCGCGAGGGCGTCGAAGGCCTGCCGTTCGGTGGCGAGGCTGGTGGTTTGTCGGGTGCGCCGGTGCTGGAAAAGAGCACTCACACGGTGAAAGTGCTCGCTGGTGAGCTGGGTGGCAAGCTGCCGATCATTGCGGCGGGCGGGATCACCGAGGGGCGTCATGCGGCCGAGAAGATCGCCGCAGGGGCGAGCCTGGTACAGATCTATTCGGGCTTCATCTATAAAGGCCCGTCGCTGATTCGTGAAGCAGTGGATGCCATTGCCGCGATGCCGAAAGCATGAAATGAACCGGTAGCCGTGGGGGCGGGCTTGTCCCGCGATGGCGCCAGGACAAGTTGCCTGGGCGGACGCCATCGCGGGGCAAGCCCGCTCCCACGTTGCCCACCGGATAGGATGAAAAAAAGGGCATAAAAAAGGGCCCCTTCAAAGGGGCCCCTGGGCCGCAGCCCGCCGCCCGGATAGGGCGCGCATGGTGACTCGAATTCAGTGTCCTCGTTCAGCCAAGTGCGTGGTTCTCGTTTCGGGTAGAAATGCCAGCGATGCCGGTCTCTGCATTCCAGTAAGCTTCACGGCCGTTGCGCCAACCGTTCATCCAGTTTTGATGGCCAGCTGTACCTTCCTGTTTTGGGCACAGTTCTCGGGATTTACCTTGTATGCCGTAAAGAAAACCGCGTGCTTTTTCTTTCTCCTCGGAACTACGTTTCATTCTTTTTCCACTCATAAGGTATTGCCCTCACTTGTTGACTGAAATGTCCCGTCGGCCTCTCCGAGGCCGGGCAGAATCGTTCTGCCGAAGTGCACCCGCTGCTGGCGTGGCGGGTTGAAAGTGCCGCCCCGTTGCGGTGCGACCTGAGATCAGTTCTAACGAATGCAGGTCACAGTGTGAATGATCGATTTGTCATAAGGACGTAACCTTTCCGAAGGTGAGGGGATAAGTAAATAAATGCGACTCAACCTTGTTTGCCGTTGAGCCCGCTATGATCAGGGTTTACCCAACCTTGACGTCAATTGGCCAGCGTTGCTGGATGATGACAGTAATATTTGGTAATGCGACGAAGGGTCACATCTGAGCCCGACGTCCACGCAATTTTCATACTGCCCGACGATCAAAGCCTCTTTCGCCACCCGGCAAAGGCATGATCGACCGGGCGGCCAGGCCTGGCGAGCGTTTCGTCGGGCCACCCGGACGCCTGCTGGAAAGGCGTGCGGGCTAACAGCGGCAGCCGATGCGTCGGCTCGCCATCTACCTAGCCAAAGGCTCTGGATTGCACATGTCGGACCGTTTCGAACTTTACCTTACCTGCCCCAAGGGTCTTGAAGGCCTGCTCGCCGAGGAAGCCCGTCAACTGGGCCTGAACGAGGTGCGTGAGCACACCTCGGCCATTCGCGGCGACGCCGACATGGAAACCGCCTATCGCCTGTGCCTCTGGTCGCGCCTGGCTAACCGCGTGCTGCTGGTGCTCAAGCGCTTCTCGATGAAGAACGCCGACGACCTGTACGACGGCGTGAATGCCGTCGACTGGGCCGACCACCTGGCGGCTGATGGCACCTTGGCGGTGGAGTTTAGCGGCCATGGCTCAGGCATCGACAACACCCACTTCGGCGCGCTCAAGGTCAAGGATGCGATCGTCGACAAGCTGCGCAACCGCGAAGGCCTGCGCCCGTCGGTGGAGAAGGTCGACCCGGATGTGCGCGTGCACCTGCGCCTGGACCGTGGCGAGGCGATCCTTTCCCTCGACCTGTCCGGCCACAGCCTGCACCAGCGTGGCTATCGCTTGCAGCAGGGTGCTGCGCCCCTGAAGGAGAACCTGGCGGCGGCGGTGCTGATCCGCGCCGGCTGGCCACGTATCGCGGCCGAGGGCGGCGCCCTGGCCGACCCGATGTGCGGCGTGGGCACCTTCCTGGTCGAGGCGGCGATGATCGCCGCCGATATCGCTCCCAACCTCAAGCGCGAGCGCTGGGGCTTCAGCGCCTGGCTCGGCCATGTGCCGGCGCTGTGGCGCAAGGTCCACGACGAGGCCCAGGCCCGTGCTCAAGCCGGCCTGGCCAAGCCGCCGCTGTGGATCCGCGGCTATGAGGCCGACCCACGGTTGATCCAGCCGGGGCGCAACAACGTTGAGCGCGCGGGCCTGGGCGACTGGGTGAAGATCTACCAGGGCGAGGTGGCCAGTTTCGAGCCGCGTCCGGACCAGAACCAGAAAGGCCTGGTGATCAGCAACCCGCCCTACGGCGAGCGCCTGGGCGACGAAGCCAGCCTGCTGTACCTCTACCAGAACCTCGGCGAGCGCCTGCGCCAGGCCTGCATGGGCTGGGAAGCGGCGGTGTTCACCGGCGCGCCGGAGCTGGGCAAGCGCATGGGCATCCGCAGCCACAAGCAATACGCCTTCTGGAACGGCGCGTTGCCGTGCAAGCTGTTGCTGTTCAAGGTCCAGCCCGACCAGTTCGTCACCGGTGATCGTCGTTCGGCCCAGGCCGAGGCGGCTGAGGGCGAGCCTCGTCGCCAGGCCCCGGTGGCCAGCGAGCCGGCGCGCCTGTCGGAAGGCGCGCAGATGTTCGCCAACCGCCTGCAGAAGAACTTCAAGCAGCTGGGCAAGTGGGCCCGCCGCGAGAAGGTCGATTGCTACCGTGTGTACGATGCCGACATGCCCGAGTACGCCCTGGCAGTGGACCTGTACCACGACTGGGTGCACGTGCAGGAGTACGCCGCGCCGCGTTCGATTGATCCGGACAAGGCCCAGGCGCGCCTGCTCGACGCGCTGAGCGCGATTCCCCAGGCCCTCGGTGTCGATCCGCAGCGTGTGGTGCTCAAGCGCCGGGAGCGCCAGAGCGGCACCCGCCAGTACGAGCGCCAGGCCACCGAAGGGCGCTTCCAGGAGGTCAACGAAGGCGGCGTCAAGCTGCTGGTCAACCTCACCGACTACCTGGATACCGGGCTGTTCCTCGATCACCGGCCGATGCGCATGCGCATCCAGCGCGAGGCGGCGGGCAAGCGCGTCCTCAACCTGTTCTGCTACACCGCCACGGCCACCGTGCACGCAGCCAAGGGCGGCGCGCGCAGCACCACCAGCGTGGACCTGTCGAAGACCTACCTGGACTGGGCCCGGCGCAACCTGTCGCTCAACGGTTTCTCCGAGCGCAACCGCCTGGAGCAGGGCGATGTCATGGCCTGGCTGGAGAACGCCCAGGACAGCTACGACCTGATCTTCATCGACCCGCCGACCTTCTCCAACTCCAAGCGCATGGAAGGGGTATTCGACGTGCAGCGCGACCATGTGCAACTGCTCGACCTGGCCATGGCGCGCCTGGCCCCGGGGGGTGTGCTGTACTTCTCCAACAACTTCCGCAAGTTCCAGCTCGACGAGCATTTGGCCGCGCGCTACGTAGTGGAGGAGATCAGTGCCCAGACCCTGGACCCGGACTTCGCCCGCAACAATCGTATCCACCGCGCCTGGCAGCTGCGTCTGCGCTGAGCCGACGAGGTACGTGGCACGCCTGCTGGCCAGTGGCTATAACTCAGGACAGGGCGGGACAATACGCAGGACGCTGACCTTGGTTGGAGTCCTCTATGTCGAACCCGGGCGTACCTGCAAAGCGGCTTGGCCTGCTCGGCGACGAGTTGTCGGCCTGGGGCGTGGCCCTGGCGGCGCTGGTCGCCGGGGCGTTGCTCACGGCCGCCCTGGCGATCGCCACCCAGACCTTCTACCAGCAGCAACTGCGCCAGCGCTTCGAGCTGCTGGCCAGTGAGCGCTACAGCCGCATCGCCGAGCGTTTCGAGGAGCAGGAGCAACGCCTGGATGGCTTGCGCCGGTTCTTCGCCTATTCCACTGAAATCACCCCCCGCGAGTTCGATGGCTACGCACGTCCCTTGCTGCACCGCACCCAGGCTTACTCCTGGGCACCGCGGGTAGCGGCCGCGCAGCGCGAGGACTTCGAGCGGCGCGCCAGTGCCTGGCTGGGCCAGCCCTATCAGATCCGCGACCTGGACGCCCAGGGCGATTGGCAGGCCGCGCCTGCGCGTGATCACTACTATCCGGTGCTGTACACCCAGGCGGCGAGTCGCCAGGCCCAGCCCTACGGCTTCGACCTGGGTGGGCAGCCGCTGCGCGCCGCGACCTTGGCCCGGGCCGCCAGCCCCGGCAGCATGGCGGTGTCGGCGCCGCTGGACATGATCAACGTCGAACCGACTTATACCCGTGGCCTGCTGATAGTCGCCCCGGTGTTCGCCGATGAAGCGTCTGTGGGCGATCCCCTTCGAGGGTACGTCATGGCCTTGCTGAGCCTGCATCAGCTGATCGCCGAGAGCCTGCCGACGGTGGCTGACGACAACCTGGTGGTGCGCATCCTCGACCTGTCCACAGAGGGTGGTCACGAGGTGCTGTTCGACTCAGGGATGCCGCCGGCGCGCATGGGCTTTGCCAGCAGTCACCTGCTGCACCTGGCGGACCACCACTACCAGCTCGACATTCGTCCCAGCCAGGGCTTTCTTGCCGCCAACCGCTCGTCGGCGGTGCCGGTGGTGGCGTTGCTCGGTGGCCTGCTCAGTGTCTTGCTGGCGCTGCTGCTGTACAGCCTGTTCAGCCAGCGCCAGCGTGCCCTGGGCCTGGTGGCCCGGCGTACCGCCGAGCTGCGTATCAGCGAGCAGTCATTGCGCGAGACCCACAACCAGTTGCGCAGCGTGCTTGATGCCGCGACCCAGGTGGCGATCATCGCCACCAGCCTGCGCGGGGTGATCGGCACGTTCAACGCGGGCGCCGAGCGCATGCTGGGCTATTCGGCCGGCGAAGCGCTGGGCCAGCTGCGCCTTGAGGACCTGGTCTTGCCCGAGGAGCTGCGCCAGCGGGCCCATGCCTTGAGCGTGCGCTTCGGGCGCGAGGTTGGCGCGGGCCAGGCGATGTTCGCCGAGACGGTGCAGGAGGGCGGCGCGGAGCCGGCGGACTGGACCCTGGTGCGCAAGGATGGCAGCCACCTGCTGGCCAACATGCTGGTGACGGCGGTGCTGGACGAGCAGGGGTTATGGGTGGGCTATCTGGCGATCTGCATCGATGTCACCGAGCGGCGCCGGGTGCACGAAGCCCTGGCGGCCCGCGACCGGCTGTTGGAAAAACTCAGCGCCGAGGTGCCTGGCGGGATCTACCAGTATCGCCTGGACGCCGATGGTCATTCCTGTTTCCCCTACGCCAGCCAAGGTCTGCACGACATCTACGAGGTGGACCTGGCAGTGCTGCGCGAGGACGCCGCGGCGGTGTTCGAACGTATCCACCCGGACGACCTGGAGCGAGTGCGGCGCTCGGTGCGTTACTCCGCCGAGTACCTGACGCCGTGGCGGGAGGAGTACCGGGTGTGCCTGCCGCGGGCGGGGTTGCGCTGGGTGCGTGGGGAGGCGACGCCGGAGGTCGGCGAGCACGGCAGCACGCTCTGGCATGGTTACCTGACCGATATCTCGGACCTCAAGCGGGTGGAGGAGGAGCTGCGGGCGCTGTCGGTGACCGATGCGCTGACCGGGATCTACAACCGGCGGTATTTCCAGGAGCGGCTGCGCAACGAACTGGATCGGGCGCAGCGGGATGGGTTGGACCTGGCGGTGATCATGCTGGATATCGATCACTTCAAGCGGATCAACGATCAATACGGGCATGCGGTGGGGGATCATGTGCTGCGCAGCCTGTGCCAGCGGATCGGGCAGCGGTTGCGGCGGACCGATGTGTTTTGTCGGTTGGGGGGGGAGGAGTTCATGGTGTTGTGTCCGGGGAGTAATGCCGAGCAGGCGCGGGTGCTGGCGCAGGAGTTGTGGCAGGGGGTTCGGAGTGTGCCGGTCGAGGGGGTGGGGCGGGTGACGGCGAGTTTTGGGGTGGCGGGGTGGCGGGTTGGGGAGGGGGCGGATGCGTTGTTGTTGCGGGCGGATGCTGGGGTTTATGTGGCCAAGCAGGGGGGGAGGGATCGGGTTGAGGGGGAGTTGCCTTGAGTTAAGCTTGATCTGTTGTTTGATTGTTTGATTGTTTGATTGTTTGATTGTTTGATTGTTTGATTGTTTGATTGTTTGATTGTTTGATTGTTTGGTTGTGTTGAAAGTTTTATGCGCATTCATTTGTGATGTCGACGCTTAGTCACCTTTCCGCCCTTACGGCGGGTTACTTTGGTCTTGGCCAAAGTAACCAAAGCCGTTG